>JBDTJK010000306.1:0-4994 GCA_039935875.1 Casimicrobiaceae bacterium | reverse complement strand
GTGAATGCGGGCGAAGACTACACCGAAGACGCGGTTGCGCTGGACAACTTCCGCAACATCGGCGTGTACAACGTGCCGGGCAGCATCAAGCCTGACCTGCAGGACGTTTCGCCGCCGACGTCGGTCGTGATGAACGGCAACAATGTTTATCAGTCGACGTTCAACCCGGCCCCGCGTGTCCAGCCGATCGATGCGATCTCTGCGCTGTTCATGCACGATCACGTCTACAACACGTTCATCCTCGATTCGGGCACCAAGTCCGGTACCGATTGGGTGCTGAACTTCCCGACCAAGCGCTACTACTACACGTATGGGAAGAAGCTGCAGGGTGTTTCATACCTGTTCCAGCGCAATATCGTTGCCAACGTCGGTGGTTGCGATGACGTGTCGCTGACGATCTACGATCGCGAAGAAAATTCGACGCAGCCGCAAGTCGGGTTCTCGCCGCCGCGTCCTGGCAAGACCAATACGCTGTGCTGGGAAGCCAACGTGCTCACGTTCAACGCGTCGCAGGTCCTGGGCTCGACGAACAATCGCAATGTGGCGACGAGCTACCAGAACGGCTGGGCAAACCTGGGCTTCGCCCGGGTCACCTCGCCGAATACCTACAGTGGCTTCGCGCACCAGCTGGTGAACTTCAACACGACGATCACCAACATCAATGGAGGCGTTGCTTCCGGCGTGGCGGTTTCCTATGTCGGCCTGCCGGTCATCGGATTTGCCGTCGAGTCGTACCAGAATGGGGTTCTGGCTGGAAACGTGCTGTCCAACTACGGCGGAAACTTCGTCCACAAGGGCACGCGCGCAATCCTTCCCCGATTGCTCCCTTAAAGTAATAGCCAGCAATTAGTTGTCGCAAATCGAAAGGCGGAACTGCGGTTCCGCCTTTTTTTTAGTGCGATTGACCTTCGAGCGCACGGTTCTTGCATAGGGTATCGACGTGCACGAAGCGGTGCGTGGCCAACCACTACAGCCGCGGCCTTGGCACTGAAATGGGGTACGAGTACAGTACAACCGAGTGATGCAGCGGATGGTGGTTCAGAAATGCGACGCTTTTTCCCCACGAGCGTCACTTTTTGTCTGTCGGACGGTGCAGCCGAAATCCAAGATTGCCGTGTTATACTCGTGCGACAAAAGAAGCATCAGCAAGCGCGTTTCGCGTCAACGGGGAAAGGACAAGGAGAGCTTCATGATTCGTATTCGCACACTGCTGTGCGCGGCGTCGGCTGCGTGTGGCGTCGCCCTCGCATTCACCGCGACTGCAGCAACCTTGACGCTGGATATCCCGGCGTGCAACACAGTGTCGCTGAACGGTAATACCATCGTGTGTGGTACAAGTGGAGGGTCCGGACCTACCCCATCCTGTAGCCTGTCGCCGACCAATCCGAGCGTTGCAATTGGATCCAGTACGACGATCACAGCCTCCTGCTCCAATTTCCCTGGCCCCTTTACCTATTCATGGACCGGTTGCACTTCGGGCGGTAGCGGCAACACCTGTACGATTTCATCCAGCCAGGTAGGAACGATTCCAGTCTCGGTAACGGCTCAGGACAGCGTCCCCAATTCGGTATCCAAGGGCACGACCGTAACCTTCTACGACCCTAACGCAGGTACCGGCGGTGGCGGCACGGCGATCCCGACGACATGTGCTTCGGACGGCAGCAAGACGATCGTCGGCAAGACGATCCAGGTATTCAACAACCAGTACAGCCTGCCGAACCTGTCCAACAAGTCCACTGCGATTTTCCCGGTCGTCATTCCGGCCTCGGGCAAAATGCTGTTCCAGTTCTACCAGAACGGCGATGGCACCGACGCGACTGTCCGCACCGCCTATATCGCGAAGACACCGTGCGACTTCACGTATCACCCATCGAACGGCAGCTACCCGCAGCAGCAATTTGGGTTCTACACCTCGACGGGCAATCTGATCGGAGTCGTCGACGGCGGATCCAATGTGACGCAGGGCGCGACCGGTGTGACGCTGCACGGGGCACCTGGCGAAACGTGGTACCTGATGTTCCAGAACAAGACTGATCGCGGCAAGGACTCCTGCTTCGGCACGTGCAGCATCTTCGTGAACGCAAGCCTGAGCTGACTTCGCGCAGGCAGAGGTGCGCTTCGGGCCCGCAAGGGCCCGAAGCATTTTTATCTACAGAAACTCTTTCAGGATCCTTGAATGCTGAAGTCGCTCGCATTGCACATCATCGTCGTCGGCACCTCCCTGCTCGTGGGTGGAGATCTCGTACAGGCGCAGACACAGGCTTCAACTGCGCCGCCGACCATCGGTGGCGCGACGCAGGCGTCCGATCCCGGCGTCGAATTGCTGCACAGCGGCGATATCCGCCTGACGCGCGGTGAATACGACACGCAGCTCTCGCGCCTGCCCGAAGAAGCGCGGGGTGGCTTCGGTACCAACGTCGACCGCATCAACGCGCTGCTGCGGGTGATGCTCGTCGACAAGACGCTGGCCAAGCAGGCCCGCGACGAGGGCATCGACCGCGATCCGGAGGTCGCGGGGATCATCTCCGCCGAGACCGACCGCATCCTTGCGCAGGCCGTGATGACACGCAACGAAAAACAATGGGATAAGGATTTCAACGCGCGCCCCAATATCGAGGCCGCCGCACACGAGCGCTGGCTGACGCAGCCGGACAAGTTCCGCAAGCCCGCTGAGATCAAGGTCACGCACCTGCTGTTCTCGACCGCGAAGCGTTCGGCGCTCGACGCGCGCGTAATGGCGCAGGCCGCGCGCGCGAAAATCATCGAAGGGGCCAACATGGACGCCTTGGTGAAAAGCGAGTCCGAGGATCCGGCCGCCGCGCAGGACGGCGGCCACATCGGCTGGTCGACCGCACAGGATCTCGATCCGCGCTTCGCGCGCGGCGCATTCGCACTCGCCAAGGTGGGTGACGTCAGCCGGCCGATAGAAACGGATAAGGGCTTCGAATTGATCCGCCTCGACGCCAAGCGGCCGGGCACGGTGCGCCCCTACGAGGAGGTCAAGGCCGCCATTCTCGCCGAATTGCGCAAGGAATACGTCGACACGCTGCGCGCACAGCGGATGGCCGCGATCCGCAACGATCCGGCAATTGTCGTCAACCAGCCGGCGGTAGATGCGCTGGTAGTACGCATCGATCCGGAAATCCTGAAGAAGGCCGGCGGCGAATCGAACGTGGCACCGGCGACGCCCGGCCGCACGCCCAGGCCAGTCGCTCACTGACCGCAGGCGCCGCGGCTGCGGCACAATAGCAGGTTGCAGCAGATCGCCGCGGCCCTAGGCGCCGCGGCGCGAGCGTCCATTCAATGAGCGACATCGCCGTATCACACCGCGTCCGCGCCGCGCGCGCCGGGTTCGCCCGCAGCGCACGCGATCGCGCGCTGTTCGCCAACTTCTTCCACCGCGAACTCATCACCCGCTATCTCGGCAGCATCACCGGGCTCGCATGGGCGCTGTTGAACCCGATCCTGCTGCTCGCCGTCTACCATTTCGTGTTCACCGAGATCTTCCCGGCGCGCGGTTTCGGCACGTCGAGCTTCCTCGCGTTTCTGGCCGTCGCGCTGTGGCCATGGCTCGCCACGCAGGAAGCGATCCAGCGCGGCACCACGGCGTTGCCGGGTTATGCGGGACTCATTCGCAAGGTCGCCTTCCCGCACGAGCTCGTCATCTATGCGTCGGTGGCGGCGACCTTTGCGCTGCAGTTCGCAGGCTACGTCGCAATCCTGCTGATCCTGCGCGCGTTCGGCGAACCGTTGCACCTCGCGGGCCTGGTCGTCGCGATTCCGCTGTGGCTGATCCTGGCGATCGGCGTCGCCGGCATCGCGCTGGCACTGTCAGCGCTGCAGGTGTTCGTGCGTGACGTCGAGCACGTGCTGAATCCCGTGCTGATGATCTTCATGTACCTGACACCGATCCTGTATCCGATCAGCGTCGTGCCGGCGTCGGTGCGCCCGTGGCTCGCCGCCAATCCGTTTGGCTGGCTGGTGCAGCGGATGCGCGATGCGCTGCTCGACGGGAAGATCGGCTTCGCGCTCGACGATGCCGTCGCGCTGGTCGTTGCCTGCGTGCTGTTCGCAGCGGGGCTGTGGGTATTCCGCCGGCTGTCGCCGCACTTCGAGGACTTCGTGTGATGCAGGCGCCGGCCGATGCACGTTGGGCGGTGCCCGCGCTCGACAATGCGGCGACGCGTGCGTCACACCTGGCGCTGTCGCATGTGGGCAAGGACTACGCGAAGATCGCGACACGCGCCGGGCGCGTGGGACTCGTATGGGACCTGTTGCGCGGGCGAGGTGCGAGGCAGGTATTCCGCGCGCTCGATGACGTGTCGTTCGAGCTCTCGCCCGGCGCCTCGCTCGGCGTGATCGGCGAGAACGGTGCCGGCAAATCGACGTTGCTGAAGATCATTGCAGGCGTGATCAAGCCCACGCGCGGCAGCGTCGTCGTCAATGGACGCATTGGCGCCTTGCTCGAGCTCGGGTCGGGCTTTCATCCCGAATATACGGGACTCGCGAATATCGACCTTGCCGCGGCATTGCTGGGGCTCACGCCTGCAGAAATCGCCGGCAAGCGCGACGAGATCATCGCGTTCGCCGATCTCGGCGAGCACATCAACGACCCGATCAAGAATTATTCCTCGGGCATGGTCGTGCGGCTGGGCTTTGCGGTGGCGACGGCGCTCGACCCCGACGTGCTGATCACTGACGAAGTGCTCGCCGTCGGCGACGAATCGTTCCAGAAGAAATGCATTGCGTGGATCGAGCGCTTCCTGGCGGGCGGCGGCACATTGCTGCTGTGTTCGCACAGCATGTACCACGTGCAGAAGCTGTGCCGCAATGCCATCTGGCTGCGCGACGGCGAAGTGGTGCGGCATGGCGATGCCGCGTCCGTCACGCAGGCTTACCTCGCGTATCACGAGGAGAAGACCGCTGCAGCGAAGGCGCCGATCTCGAAGGCGGTGGCGACGGCTGCCGGTGTCTATGCGGTGCAATCGCTGCAG
>JBDTJK010000305.1:0-5968 GCA_039935875.1 Casimicrobiaceae bacterium | reverse complement strand
TCGATGTCGGCTTGCGCGCCCAGCAGCACGCGCAGCCCATCGCGCACCACCGCGTGATCGTCCGCCAGCAGCACCTTGATCATCGTGCGCCACTGCGCAGCACCACCACCACCTGCGTGCCGCGACCGGCTGCGGATTCGACCGCCAACTCGGCGCCCACGGCCGCGGCGCGCTCCCGCATGATCATCAGTCCCCAGCCGTGATCCCTCGCAGGTTGATGCGTCAACTTCGAATCGAATCCCGTGCCGTCATCGGCGATGGTCAGCGAAACGGCGTCAGCGGTGGCCCGTAACGTAACCGTGGCGTTCCTGGCCCGGGCATACTTGGCCACATTGGCGAGCGCTTCCTGTGCGATGCGAAAGAACGCCACCTCCACGGCGGGGGGCAACCGACGCGCCGGGCCTGATTCCATCACCGTCGTAGCCACTCCTGTGCGCTGGGCGAACTGCTCGGCGTACCAGCGCAGCACCGGAGTCAATCCGAAATCGTCCAAAGCAGCGGGTCGCAACTCGGCCATCACGTCGCGAATGCTCTCGATCGTCTCTTCCACGAGTTTCATCGAATCCACCAGTCGCGAATCGATCTGTGCCGTCACGGCGGGCGCCAGCTCGCTTCTCACGATGCTCAAGTTGATGTTCAATGCAGTCAGTTTCTGACCGACGAGGTCGTGAAGCCCGTTGGCAAGCGTCCGCCGTTCGGCTTCCTGCACTTCGACCAGCCTTCGCGAAACTGCACGCAAGCCATCAGCGTGGCGGCGCAACTCCTGTTCCGCCCATCGCTCCCTGGAAATGTCGCGAAGATGCGCGGAAAAAATGATGTGATCGCGAAGCTTGACGCGCGCAATGGCGAGTTCTACGGGGAGTTCGCTGCCACCGTTTCTCATCGCCGTCACATGTACGCGTTTGCCCAGCAGCGTGCCCTCACCGGTGGCAAAGTAATGCTCCATGCCCCGGCGATGGGCGCTCCGCATCGCCGGCGGAATGATCAGGTCGGCGACGTTCCTGCCGATCGCCTGTTCGCGAGTGTAGCCAAATGTTCTTTGCGCGGCCGGATTGAATTCGATGATCATGCCATCGCCATCGATTGACACGATGCAATCCAGTGCGGCGTCCAATATTGCGGTGTTCCGCAATTCGCTCTCGTTCAGCTTGTTTTCCGCGGCCCTGCGAGCGCTGATGTCAAAAACGCTTGCGTTGCTGCGGACGAATCGCCCGTCGGCATCCTGGACCGACGTCGCGCTTATCGATACCGGCAGGATGCTCCCATCCTTGCGCCGCATGCCATATTCCTTGTCGTGCAACCAGCCGCGCTCCTTCAGCAGTTCGAAGGTACGCTCGAATTGGGCAGCATCGCTCGGCAAGATAAAATCGATGAAGCGCAATTTTCCGACGACTTCGTCGCGCGCATAGCCGAGCCACCTGAGCTCCGTGTTGTTGATCCGGATGACCATGCCCATCGCGTCGAGCGAATGGTAGCCACACGGCGCATTGTCATATAGCTCGTGCAATTCCAGCGCGGCCTGCTCAGCACGCATGATTCGCGCATCCTGCTGCAGGGGTCCGTCAGGCTTGAGCCGCTTTTTCATGCTGACCTCATTCCCCCAACCCGCCGGCGCATGCACTGCCGATGCTGCGATCGGTGCGCCGCCTGCAGGCCGGCCTCGATCCCGCGATTGATGAGTCAAGCATTCACTACCGCAACGATCGAGGTTTCCGGCTGGCGTCGGCTGGGATTCGGTACGAAAATGTCGGTCGCGGCGCCCGCCAGGTATCCATGTGGCGACGGTTGAGGAACGGATCGCGAACCCGCGGCATTTGGGCTGCGCGAACCCACTGAGGACTCGATTCCGTCCAGCGGACTTTCGCGATGATTGCGTTCGGCAAACGAGCACGATTCGAGCAGCGTTGACAACCAGACAAAGGACCCCCTACGATGGAACATCCGATGTTATATCCCGATACCACGCAGGAATTGGCGCAAAAGCGAAGCGCGCTGGCACCTGAGATCCAAAGCGCCTTTCGCGCGTTTGGCAAGGCGGTATTCGCCGACGGTGCGTTGCCTTCGAAAACCAAACAGCTGATCGCCGTCGCTGCCGCGCACGTGACCCAATGCCCTTACTGCATCCGCGGCCACACCACGCTTGCAGTGAAAGCCGGCGCGACCGAGCAGGAGCTCATGGAAGCAATCTGGATCGCCGCCGAGATGCGGGCAGGCGCCGCCTATGCGCATTCGATCATCGCCATCGATGCAATGAATCAGGCGAAAGCTCCGCCGGCGACATGAAACGCCCCGGCAGACGCCATGCCGGGCATTCCTCTCTGCCATGATCGGAGCTTATCAAGACGGTCGGCAATCGCTATAATCGCTGCGCCTGTGGGTTCCTGACAGTATCACCCCAGCCGTGAAGCGAAGGCGCCAAATGCCGTCAGATGACCTGTTCCTAACCGACGATGATTATGCACGCGTCGTGGCGCTGGAGCCCGATCCGCAACTGCGCAAGGAACTAGACCGCGCGGTTGTGGTTCCACCGAGCTCGATCTCGTCCGGCATCGTCACCCTGTATTCACGGATTCGTTATCTGGACGAGCAAACGGGTGCGCACGCGGAGGTGCAGCTCGTCCACCCGGGAGATGCCAACACGGAGCTTGGGAAGGTTTCGGTGCTGGCACCCATTGGCGCGGCGCTGCTCGGCTTGGCGCTCGGGCAGGCGATCGACTGGGAGTTTCCGGATGGACAGACCAGACGGCTGCGCGTGGAGGAGATCCTGTACCAGCCCGAGACCTGGCCGCGCGAAGCCGCCGATGGCATGCCGGAGAGTTTTTAGCGGCAGTCGATCGTTTCCCGGGAACGCAAACGCGGCGTAATCGCGCGCTGCTACTTGGGGTTCGACTTCAGATATTTGACCAGTGCGGCAATACCCAAAACAAGTGCGCAGGTCACCAGCAGGCTGGCGAGACCCATGCCGACCATCATACCCAGGCCCGTATTCACATTCACCATATTGTTCATGTCGTTTCGGTTCCGTTCGGGGCATCCATATAAACGACGACGAGAACGGCAACCACACGCCAGGGCTCCGTTTTCTCGCCAGGCACCGCTCACGGCGATCCCGTTGCTCATTGATATTTCGCTACCCTGCAGGTTACCCTGCGGCTACATTCGCCGAACAAGTCGTGGCGATTGCGCGCTCGAATTCGACTTCTGCGCGCAGGCCTTCGATATCGCGATGGACGGCGGCGACTGCGAGCTTCCGGCCCTCACGTGAGTAGGTGATCGTACAGTCGCGGTGGTCGAGCTTTCCGTCGATCTCCGTGTGGTCGAACCGCTCGGCGTGGCCGACGTAAGCAAGGCTAAAGTCATACTGCTCCGTCCAGAAGAACGGGATCGCATCGAAGCGCTCGCGACGCCCAAGCATGTTGCGCGCCGCCGTTTGCCCTTGGCGCTCGGCCACCACCCAGTGTTCGACGCGAATCCGCTCGCCGGTGAGCGGATCGGGCCAACGCGCTATGTCGCCTGCCGCGAAGATTCGCGGGTCGCTTGTTGCCAGGTACTCGTTCACCGTGACGCCGCGATCGACCGCGAGCCCGGCTGACTGCGCCAACGAGATGCACGGACTCACGCCGATGCCGACGACTATAAGATCGGCATCGAGCACTTCACCGCTTTTCAAGACAACGTGTCGTTCGTCTATCGAAGCCGCAGTCGTCCCCAGATGGAACGTCACGCCGTTCTGTTCGTGTAGCCGGCGGAGAAAATACCCTGCTTCTGGTCCCAGGACACGCTCCATCAAACACGTCTCCAATCCGACCACGTGCACATCCAGGTTTCGCGCCCGCAACGACGCGGCCACTTCCAGCCCGATGAAACTTGCACCGATTATCACTGTGCGACGTGCGTCCATGGCGTGCGCGGCGAGAGCGCGGCCGTCGGCCAGCGTGCGCAGATAGTGCACGTGTGGCAGATCGGCACCCGGTACGCGCAGAAGTACAGGCTCGGCACCGGTGGCGAGAAGGAGCGCGTCATAGCCATGACAACTGCCGTCCTCGAGCTCCACGCGACGGTCCGCCGCGTTGACAATCGCGACGCGCGCGCCGAGCCTCACGTCGATATCGCGCTGCCGATAAAATTCCGAAGATCGAAGCAGATTCGACGCATCGGGCGCAGTCCCCGCGAGATAACCCTTCGACAGGTTCGGCCGATCGCACGGTAGCGACGTGTCGGCGCTCAACATCGTGATGCTGCCGGAGTAGCCCTCGCGCCGGAGCATCTCCGCAGCGGCGTTGCCAGCGGCGCCCCCACCGACGATGACGACTGCGCGCGGCATTCCCGGTGCCACCGGAATGGGTTCATGCCCTGAAATATCGAGCTTTTCGCGGACAAATACGCTGCCATCGTGCTGCTCGATGCGCCAGCAGGAAATCGGGTTTAGCGCAGGCGCGCGAAGCGCCTCGCCGGTACGCAAGCTGAAACACGCGTGGTGCCACGGGCAACGCACCGTATCGTCTACGACGAGTCCGTCAGCAAGCGGTGCACCATAATGTGTGCAGACCGCACCAACCGCGAACATTTCATCGCCGCGGCGTACAAGGACCACCGGCTCGCCGTGGGCGTGTCCGAGCAGCGCATTTCCCTCGGTAACCGACGAGAGCACGACGCCGTTCGCCAGGTCGGGTCCGGCGAGCGTCACTGCCAGTACCCGGTACGCTGGTAATGCGCGTGCAGAGCCGTTTCATGCTCCCGCGAGAGCACATGCGAAGTGTCGTATTCCGGACTCGTCTCGACCGTGTGGCGGGCGATCTTCACGTGCACCTCGCGATCCGGCCAGCTGATGCGGTCAATCCACTCCGGCGAGACCAGCACATGCTTGCCCGGAAGCCACTTGCGCGTATCGACCACCATGTAGCGGATCGCCCAGTCCTTGTCGTCGAACACGAAATTCTCCACGCCGCCGATGGGACCATCGCTGGCCATGATCTCATAGCCAATGACCTCGTTGCCGCTGCGCAGATGCCAATCGGCTGATTCAAGCTTCCGATCCAGACGCTCGTGCCTCTCGCGCGCCACCGCATCATCGCGTCGGCCGTCTGAGCCCCGCATCGGATCGGGCGAGGCGCCGACCCACGGGACTGGAAACGCATCGAGGCCCCACAGATTGCCGCCTTCCCAGTAATTCGGATAACCGTAATAGAGATGATGATCGATCTCGTTTTGCCGGGAAACCGGCTTATCGGCGTCGATGCCGGGACTGTCCCTGAGTTGTTGCTGGGTAAGGCTCACGCGCATGACGCCATCGTCCCACTCGATGCGCTGCACGGCGTTTGGCGAGATCAGCACCTTGCGGCCCTTCAGCCAGCTTCCGGTCTCGACCACGAAGTAGCGGACGGCCCAGCGCTTGTCATCGAAGTAAAGATCCGTGACGGTCCCGAGCGGACCGTCGACGGCCTCCACCGAATAGCGTTCCAGTTCCTTGACGTTGTGCAGCATGACGTTGCCCCGGTTTCATCTTGTACGGCAGGTTGGCAGGCGATTGAAGAAGGTCCATGAGCCGCCCGCAGCATGTGACGCCCGTATCTCGAGGTCACTGTGGACTCGCGCGAGCGGCCCGGGAATCGGGAAACCTGGATGGGTTGCGTAGGAGAACCTTGGCAGGCATCGCGCCTGAAGGTGGACATGGTTTCCCCACAGACACTTGCAAAGTCCCCCCGCAGACAGTTGCCGACCGCACCCGTAGGATGGCAGATCGAATTGCTGGAAATTGTCATGCCCGTGAACCATGGTGACTCGCGCAACAGCAACATTCACGACTTGAGACGTTGGCGACGAGCGGTCGGAACCACGACTGGTCGCGGCACGCAGGTGGTGGTGGTGCTGCGCAGTGGCGCACGATGATCAAGGTGCTGCTGGCGGACGATCACGCGGTGGTGCGCGATGGGCTGCGCGTGCTGCTGGGCGCGCAAGCCGACATCGA
>JBDTJK010000304.1:0-24150 GCA_039935875.1 Casimicrobiaceae bacterium | reverse complement strand
AGCGTCTCGGCCTTGCGAAGTTTCGCAGGAGAAAGTGTCTTGGCCAGGGCGTCGCGTGACGCCACGGAGTCCGCATCGCCGCTGCGCGCGGCGATCGCGTAATTGGCGTAGGCAAGCACGTCGTCCTTCACGATGCCCACGCCATTCTCGTAGTGCAAGCCCATCTTGAACTGCGCGTCGACGTATCCCTGGTCGGCCGCCTTGCGATACCACGCGACCGCCTGTGCAAGGTCCTGCTTCACCCCCCCGCCCTTGGCGTACATATAGCCCAGGTAGTATTGCGCCGTGGGGTTGCCCTGGTTTGCCGCTTTTCGAAACCATGCTGCTGCTTGCGCGTCGTCCTGCGGTACGCCGCCGTGGCCCGATGCGTAGATCGCGCCGAGTTCGGTCTGCGCAGAGGCGTTCTCCTGCGCGGCCGCTTTGCGCAGCCAGACCATGGCTTGCGGCATGTCCGCCGCGACGCCCCGACCGAATTCGTACATCCGCCCCAGGCGATATTGGGCTTCGGCATCGCCGCGCGCGGCAGGCGGGCGAAATTCCTTCAATGCGGTGGCGTAATCCTCTTTCAGCAGGGCCGCCACGCCTTCGTTGACGCCGGCGAGACTCGATCCGCAACTCGCTGTCGCGAGGACGAATAACAACAGCCGCTTGCAGCGAATGACGAATCGCATGGCGATGCTTCCTCCCGGACGGTCAGGCAGATTGACGAAATGTCTGCAGAGTTTACGCGCGCATTCCCCGGGAACGGATCCCTGCGCGGCACCCCCAACGGTTGCGCACTCACCGCTGTGCCGGGCGGTGATCGGCGCCTGTTGACGTGACGTGGTTGCGCGCCCGCAGGGAAAACGGGTTTGGAGGCGCCCAGCTAGGAACGTTGCGATCGTCGACCCATGACCGCAATGCCAGCCAGGATCAGCAAGATTCCCAACCCAAGCAGCGGGACGGGGCCGAGCGTGGGCACGGGCACTGAATTCGGTGGCACAAGCATGAAGGCGGCGTAGTCGCCGTTTTTCACGTTGGCGATTTCGGCGCTGTTGAGGGCGCCCGCAAAAATGGCCACGTCGTACAGGTTGCCGATGAAGCCTGGACCGCCGGAGGGGAATGTCGTATTCAGCGAGTTTCCGATCTGAACTGTGTCCGTCAGATAGGTCGTGTTCCCGGGATCGTAGGCGTTGGTGCCCGCCACCGTCGTAGCGTCGACCGTAAACGTGAACGTGCCCGTGGACGCCGTGTAGGTCACGGCTCCGAAGTGCCACTGGCCGTCATTGAGGCCGTTCAAAACACCGGAATTGCTGTCGCTCACGAAGAAGTTGTCATGCGTCAATCGGGCGTCGGGGTGATTCGATTCGTCGACGTAGAACGCCATTGCATGGTTGCTGCTGGATGCGTCCTGCGCCGAACTGAGGATGATCGAACTGTTCGCAGTGGTGGCCGTCTTGAACCACGACGTGATCGTGTAATCACCTGTGCCGGAAAATGGATTGACGGAGTTCCCGCCGTTGCCCACGTAGAGTGCGCTGATCGAGCTGCTGCCGTCGAGCGCTAACGAATGGCCGTTGCCGCCGGGGGGGATAAGGGGGCTCAAGACCGGACTTCCGTTTGCCACACCGTCGTAGGTCTGGCCATTGAACGTGCCGAGTTTGAGACTACCGGGCACATCTGCCGTGGTCGAATTGGCAAAGGTGTACCGCGCGAGCAGGTTGCCCGCGGCGAACGTGGGCCCCGTACTGCCGAATCCAAGCAGCGCAACAAGAATTAGCAGACAAAGCTTGCGCGTGTTGCGGTATGACTGCATGAAGTGCTCCTGAAGCGAATCGCGGGTTTCCTGCTTCGATCGTGGAGCAAAATGCTTTGGATTGCAATTCCAGCTGCAACGTGCGTTGAGCCAAGGCGTCCCGTTCCCACCGTGGCCCGGTTCGCGGAGCAGCTTCGGTGGCTGCCGCAGCGACAAACCGGAGACGTTCAACGAGCCGGCAAGAAGAGACGGATACGATGAATACGACAGTCACGATTCAAGAATCGTCGCGCCCGTTGATCTACCGAGCCGCCGTATTCGCCTATGGAGTAGCGGCCTATGTGATCGGCGTGGGAACGCTGCTCGCCCTCATCCTGATCATGCTGGGGGTCTTTCACTTCACGGGCGGTCCGCTGGGCCAGTTGGGGTTGGGCGCTGGACTCGCGCTCGATCTACTGCTGCTCGTCGCGTTCGCGCTCCAGCACAGCGTGATGGCTCGTCCGAGCTTCAAAGCGCGCTGGACGCGCATTATCCCGGCTGCCGCTGAGCGCTCGACGTACGTGCTGGCGACCGGGTTGGTACTCGCCACGCTGCTGGCGCTCTGGCAGCCCATGCCGGCGATCATCTGGTCCGTCGACGCACCGATTCTTCGATGGTCCTTGCTCGCCGCGGCCCTGTGCGGTTTGGCATACCTGCTCGCCGCGAGTTTCGCGATCAATCACTTCGAGCTCCTGGGCTTGCAGCAGGTCTATCAGGCACTCCGCGGACGCCCACTCACCTGGGCGCCGTTTCGGGAGCGTTGGATGTACCACTTTGATCGCCACCCCATCATGACGGGAATTTTGATTGGCATGTGGGTCACGCCGACCATGACCCTGGATCACCTGCTGTTCGCGGCTGGATCCACCGTCTATGTCTTGATTGGCGTCCATTTCGAGGAACGCTCGCTTCTACGACAATGGGGACGGCGCTACGAAGAGTACCGTGAGCGCGTCGGAACGATCGTGCCCACGTTCACGCGACGGCGTTCGAACCCGGCACTCGGCACGGCTCCGATTCGGCGCGCACCTGGAAGTCGTCGTGAACGCTGAACTCGGCAACGCTCGCGCTATCGAGGCTTGCAACACCGTGCTGTTCCAATGATTTTCGAAGTACGAGCAGCTGCTGGTGCAGGGACTTCCGGCGCGCAGTAACGAGGCCGCGGCCGTCGCAATCCGACCCGCGCGGGTTTGACCTGATTGCGCAAGTGGGCGGAGCGGTTTATCGTCCTGCGAAACGTCCTTGGCAGACGGGCATTGGACGGCTCGCCGATTACACGGGATCGTTGGACACTCGACTCCAGGAGATCCAGATGCTCATACGGCCCCAGGCAGACATCGCTTCCGAGGAGTGGCTTGTCCGCCAGCGGCCGCAGTGATGGCGCTCGACATCAATGCGCTTTGGGACTACAGCAAACCGGAGCTGAGCGAGCAGCGGTTCGTCGCTGCGCTGGATGGGGCGACGGAAGACGAGAAGCGGATACTGCAGACGCAAATCGCCAGGACTTATGGCCTGCGCGGCGATTTTGCCAAGGCTCGCAACATCCTGTCGGCCGTGCAACACGAATTACCGATGGCGTCCGTGGAGGCGCAGACCCGATACTTCCTGGAACTCGGCCGCACCTATGCGTCGGCTACGCATCCGAATGATGCCAAGACTCCCGAGAGCCTCGAGAGCGCTCGCGGCAATTTCCTGCATGCGCACGAGATGGCGGCTCGCGGAAAACTCGACTATCTGGCCATCGACGCGCTGCACATGATGCCCTGCGTCGATCCGGAACCGGATCTCCAGCTCGCGTGGAACGAGAAGGCCGTCGCCTATATGACGGCCTCGGATCAGGCGGACGCAAGGAAATGGGAAGGTTCGCTGCGCAACAATATCGGCTATGCGAGGCACCTGCAGGGAGACTACGAATGTGCGCTTGCGGAGTTTCGGTTGTCGCGCGCAGCCCATGAGCGAAACGGCCGAGTTCCCAACGTGAGATTCGCGGACTGGATGATCGCCTGGACCTACCGCGCACAGAAGAAGTACACCGAGGCGCTGGCCATGCAGCTCGATCTCGAGCGCGCATTTGACGCCGATGGTGAGCCCGACCCCTACGTTTTCGAAGAACTGGAGCACATCTATCGCGCTCTTGGCGACGAGCCACGTGCCCAGCATTACGCCAGCAAGCTAAAGGCGGTTTCGAAGTGACGCATCACGCTGGGCTTGAATTTGTCTGCCGGCCAATGTCATCGAGCGTCGCGCAATCCCAGATGCCGTACTCCGGAAAGCAATGACGAACCGCGTCGCATCGTGTAGTTGTGGGCAGTTGAGCCTCACGACGAGCGAGGAGCCCCTGCGCGTATCTGTATGTCATTGCCTGGCGTGTCAGCGCAGGACCGGCAGTGTGTTTGGCGCTCAGGCACGCTTTCGCGAGGAAGCTGTGCGGATCAGCGGGAAATCATCGGAATATGTTCGTGTGGGTGACGAAGGAAGATTCAACTTCCGATCAGACGACCAGTTTTCCAGAGAATTTTCGAATTTTGCCGGGCTCCGGGGCTTCGCGGAAGCACTACGACGCGAGCCGACCCGCGCCAGCTGATCACGCGAGCGAACACGCCTGCGCAGGCACGTGCGCGCCAGAAGGCGCGGGGGTGGCCGATATAATCACGCGATTCCATCACGCGTTCGCGGCCGTGTCCATGCAACGCTTCTATCTCGCGGAACCGTTGGTGATGCTGGCGACGGTCATCCAGTGGCTCGTGTTGTCGATCTTGACCGGCGCGCTGGTTGGCACGGGCTGCAGCGTCTTCCTGTGGGCGCTGTTCGCTACCGTCGGGCACTCGAACGCAGCACCGTTGTGGTTGCAGATGGCCCTGTTGCCGGTCGGCGGTTTGTTGAACGGCCTGTTGCTGTATTACGGCTACCGGCACAATCGCAGCGGGCTCAAGGATTCGGTGATCATCGCGGTCAACGATCAGCACGGCAAAATGCCGTTTACGACGCTGTGGATAAAGCCTGTGGCCGCCTGGATCACGCTGAGTTGCGGCGGCTCGGCCGGCAAGGAAGGTCCGTGCTCGCACATTGGCGCGAGCATTGCTGCATGCGTAGGCGAAGTGCTGCATCTCAATTCCGAACTGCGCATGCGCCTGGTGGCTTGCGGCGTGAGTGCTGGTTTTGCAAGCGTATTCGGTACTCCGATCGCCGGCGCGATATATGGTGTCGAAGTGCTGGCGATCGGCCGCATCCGCCACAACTTCCTGTTTCCCGCGATCGTTGCCGGTGTGACCGCGTACCAGGTCAGCCGTTTCTGGGGCGTGCCGTATCCCGTGTACAACATTTCGTTTGCGGGGGATTTCAGCGAACTGCTGTTCCTGAAAACGGTAATGATCGGCATCCTGTGCGGTGTGGTCGCGTGGGTATTCGTCGAGGCGTTGCAATGGACGACGCGCCTGTTCGCATGGTTGCGCGAGCGATTTGCGATCTGGCCACCGCTGGTGCCGTGCATCGGCGGCGTGGTGCTGGCGCTGCTGATCCTGGTAATCCCCACCGATTACCTGGGCCTGAGCTTGCCGTTGATGGGACGGGCGCTGGATGGACAGCCGATGCTCTACCTCGGATTTCTGTGGAAGGCACTGCTGGTCGCGGTCACGCTGGGTTCGGGGTTCTACGGCGGCCTCGTCACGGAGCAATTCGTGATGGGTGCCGTCGCAGGAGGCGCTTTCGCGCACTTTCTGGGGATACATGCGGCACTGGGCGCGGCGATCGGACTGGTCTCGGTGGTGGCGGCGGCTTCCAACACTCCTATCGCGGCGATTTTGATGGGCGTTGAACTGTTCGGTGGGGGCAGCACGCTGTACGTCGCCGGCGCGGCCATCGCCGCCTACCTCATCGTCGGTCACCGCAGCGTGTACCCCGAGCAGCAGACCGCGTTTACCAAGTCGTCGTGGGTGTCCGTCCGCACCGACGTGCCGGTGGGCGAACAGAAGGTGCGGCTGTCCTATGGCTGGCTAGGTTGGTGGATTGATCTCGGACGTGCGGTGCTGCGCATGCGAAAGCCGCCTGGTGGCGGATCGTGAGGCACACTGTATTTGCGAGTGGTTTGGCGAGGGTGCGGGGTACCGGATCGAGGGCGAGCTCGGGCCAATCTTCAATTGCCATTGCTCCCGGGCACATACGCCGCAACAGTGCTGGCCCCCAACAATCAACCCGAAGGCGACTTCTTTGGTGGATCGAAAGCGCCCTGGTTCGAGATCACTGACGGGCTGCCTCAGTACGCGGCGTGGCCAGGTTCCAGGGCCGACGCGCGCAAAACGAGCGGAGAGGTCTGACCGTTGCCCTTGTGTCATCAGGCGTCGCGAATCCGGCCTCGACCGCAAGCAGCCCTGACCAAGAAGGAATTTGTGAACCGTGCCGTTTACATCACCCTCGCCGCTGCGCTGATCGTATACATCGGTGTGTGTGCCGCGATGTACATGTTCCAGCGGTCGTTGCTCTACTACCCGCAGCCGCGCGCGGTTACGGCAGCGGAATCGACGATGAAGTTGCGGGTCGATGGTGCTGAAGTAGTGGTCACCGTGCGCCCTCGCGAGGGCTCGAGAGCCATCATCTATTTCGGCGGCAATGCGGAAGACGTGTCGCAAAACCTCACTGCCTTCGGCGAGCTCTTTCCTGATCGTGCGCTGTATCTGATGCATTACCGGGGCTATGGAGGCAGCACCGGCAAGCCTACGGAAAAGGCCAATGTTGCCGACGGGCTCGCGCTGTTTGAGAACGTCCACGCGCTGCATTCAGACGTTGCAATCTTCGGGCGCAGCCTGGGGAGCGGCGTCGCCGTGCAGGTGGCAAGCCGCGTCTCCGCCTCGCACCTTATCCTGATCACGCCTTACGACAGCATCGTCGAGCTTGGCGCAGACATGTATCCGTTCGTGCCAGTTCGCTGGCTGGCGCTCGATACCTACGAGTCAGGCAAGTTTGTGGCCGGGCTCAAGACTCCGACGACGATCATCGAGGCCGAGAACGACGAGGAAATTCCGCATGCGAGCACGGAAAAGCTGTTTGGCCGGTTCGCGCCGGGCGTCGCCACGCTGACGCTCATCGAAGGAGTCGGTCACAACGACGTCGGAAGGAACAAGAAATACGGCGAGACCCTTCAGGCGGCAATGAAGTGACGCGTGACGATCCTGTCGAGGGGACGTCGACTGCGCGGCACCTTGCGCCTGTGCCCCAGATCGAACGATGGGCACCAACGCGCAAAAACGTAATATTTCGCGGAGTGTCCGCCGAGGAAGGACTTGGTGCGGAGGGCACAGCAAAAGATGGGAAACCCGAACGACCGGAGCGCAACCACCACGGTCCGCGACTATGGCCGCGCGGCACTCGACGACGCTACATCGATCTCACATCCGTTCGTTTACCGACCTGACCACAAAGACGCCGTACCAATATAATGGCGAAAGACCGTCAACCGGAAGGCACCTGACATGTGCATGCATCAGTGACAGCAAGCTCGCCATGGGCGGCGATCGAAACCCGATCGCCGCCGACTTCCGAGTCGCCGGTGTGAGCGCGATCCATCGCGCACCATCGCACCCGCTGTTGGGGTGCATAGCCGATGACCTGACCGGCGCTACCGACCTTGGCGTCAATCTGGTTCGCGAGGGATTGTCGGTAATCCAGGTCAACGGCGTGCCGACGTCGGCCTACGCAATCCCTGCCGTCGACGCGATCATAGTCGCATTGAAGTCTCGCACGATCGACGCATCCAGTGCCGTCGCGCAGTCGCTGGCCGCGCTTGCCTGGTTGCAGAAAAGGGGTGTCGAACGCTTTTACTTCAAATACTGCTCGACATACGACTCAACGCCGCAAGGCAACATTGGTCCGGTGACCGAAGCTTTGCAGCGGGCGCTGGGCGGAGCGATTGTCCCGGGCACTCCGGCGTACCCGCGCAACCAGCGCACTGTTTGCCACGGCTACCTTTTCGTTGGCGATCAACTGCTGTCGGAAACCGGTATGCGGCATCATCCTTTGACGCCAATGTCCGATTCCAACCTTGTGCGGCTTTTGGCCGCTCAATCGCGCGGGCGCGTGGGCCTCGTACGCTCGACCGACGTAGACGATGGCGAGGCCGCGGTTCGCGCGCGGGTCGAGAGCCTGCAAGCGGAAGGTTACCGCCACGCGATCGTCGACGCTGTCCGCGATGCGGATCTGTCGGTACTCGGTGCCGCGTTTGCAGATCTTCCACTTACCAGCGGTGGTGCGGGATTGGGTGTTGGACTGGCACGCGCACTGCGGCGAAGCGCACCCGCCGCGACGTTGCATTGGCGACGTCCGTCGTCGCCTCCGCGCGTCATTTGGCTTTCGGGAAGCTGCTCCGAGGCCACGCAGCGGCAAGTGCTTTACGCGCAGGACCACGCGACTGTCGTTCGCATGGACGTCATGGCGCTTGCCCATGACGACCAAGGCGCGCAGCGCGTCGTGGCCGAAGCTGTTTCGGCGACCCTTGGAAGCCGTCCGGTCCTGGTGCAGGCGACACGCAATGCCGCTGAGGTCGAAGCTGCGCAGAAGGCTTTGGGGGTGGAGCGGGCAGCGAACCTCATCGAGAACACTTTCCGCATGGTCGCGCGCGCAGTGGCGAACGCCGGCGTGAATGTATTCGTTGTCGCCGGTGGCGAAACGTCGAGTGCCGTCGTCGACGCACTTGGCGTTCGTGGGTTGGCGATTGGTCCGGAAATCGATCCTGGAGTGCCTTGGACACGCAGCATCGACGATCCGCCGTTCTGGTTCGCGCTTAAATCCGGCAACTTCGGCAGCGACGAGTTCTTCACGCGTGCGACGGAATCGCTATGAATGAATCGGCGTTGAGGGAATCGATCGTCGAGCGCGCGCGGTCCTTATATGACCGCCGCTATGCGCATGGTTCGTCTGGCAACATCAGCGTCCGCGTGGGAGATGGAATCGTCATCACGCCCACCGGCAGCTCGCTTGGACGGCTCGATCCTTCGCGGCTCTCCAAGATCACCGTCGAAGGTGTCCACGTCAGTGGAGACGCGCCGTCCAAGGAAGCCTTCCTCCATCTTGCGATGTACGCCCAGCGTCCAGGCGCAGCCGCCATCGTGCACCTCCACTGCACGTGTGCAGTCGCGGTGTCGTGTCTTGCGCACGACAATCCGGGCAGCGTATTGCCACCCCTGACGCCCTATCAGGTCATGCGCGTCGGCCATGTTCCCCTGGTGCCGTTCTTCCGTCCCGGTGACCGTGCGCTGGCCCAGGCGGTGGGGGTGCTGGCGGCCACGCATCGAGCCGTGTTGCTTGCCAACCACGGCCCCGTCGTGGCCGGTACGTCACTCGACGATGCGGTGGACAGTATCGAAGAGCTCGAGGCCACGGCTAAATTGTCGCTGTTGCTGGTAAATCGCGACGTTTCCTTCCTTTCGGCGGCACAGGTGGCCGACGTCGAGGCAGCGTTTCCGAGCTAGCGTCGCCACCGCACACCTCTTCGGGCGGCGGTCGGCTGCGTCAACGCGGCGACCGCCGCTATGCGGCCCGGTTCATCCTGCAGCATCAGTAGTACTGACGGGAATTGAGCCTTGCGCCCAGTCTTGCGATATTACGCCGGTGCGCAAACTGCGCTCAAGGCCCACCCGAATCGTCGACGCGATCGAGGAAGACGTGCTGTTCGGTCACGTGCGGCCGCGCGAACGCTTGACGGAGGATGAGCTGATCGAGCGGTTCGACGTTTCGCGTCACGTCGTCCGGTAGGCCCTTGCGGAACTCGAGCGCAAGGGCATGGTGGCGCACTCACGCAACCGCGGCGCGGTCGTCCATGATTTCACGCGCGACGAAGTGAATCTCATCCGCGAGGTTCGCGAGCTATTGCACGCCAAGGCAGCCAATCAGATACCGCAGTCCGGATCGCCGGCGCTGGTGAAGTCCCTTGAGCGGTTGCACGTACTGCACTCACGCGAGGTGGAACGCGGCAACCTAAGATGAATCCATCAGATGATGAAGCAGGTGCTGAATACGTGGAGGACGGTGATGGCAGTGACGGGGTAGATGCGCAGCGGATGGCGACGGCTTTTACGGAGCACCGCATTGACGCGCTCGCCGGAGATGTTCACGATGGCGATGATCGCGACTGCACAGCGCTGATCGCGCGACGGACTTGCGTGTGTGGCGCCGCGCCGGTTGCGTACGCTGGGTAAAATTACGACGTCACCCACGATTCGCGGAAGGACCTTGCAATGCCCGCTGCACGCAACAACGAATTTGGCCAGCCCATCGGCGCATCGCTTCCCGACTGGAGCGCGCGCGCGGCACCGCCGTCTGCACCGATACAGGGCCGCTTTTGCCGGCTCGAGCCGATCAACGCGGCGCGGCACGGCAAAAGCCTCCACGCCGCGTTCAGCGCTGCACCCGACGCGCGCGACTGGACGTACATGTCCAGCGGCCCATTCGCCGACGCTGCGCAATTCGATGCGCACCTCTTGCGGATTGCTGCCAGCACCGACCCGCAGCACTTCGCGATCGTCGACCAGCGCACGGGCGACGCGATCGGCACCGCGGCATTGATGCGCATCGACCGCGCCAACGGCGTGATCGAGGCCGGGCATGTCAGCTACTCGAGAAGGCTGCAGCGCACCAGCGCCGCGACGGAAGCGATCTACCTGATGTTGCAGCGCGCGTTCGACGAGCTTGGTTACCGCCGATTCGAGTGGAAATGCGACGACCTCAACGCGCCGTCGCGCGCCGCGGCAATGCGCTTCGGCTTCACATTCGAAGGCATCTTTCGCCAGGCGATCGTTTATAAAGGGCGCAGTCGCGACACTGCCTGGTATTCAATGACCGATGGCGAGTGGCGCCGCTTGCGTGGCGCCTACCAGCAGTGGCTGGCGGCCGAAAACTTCGATGGTGAAGGTCGCCAGCGACGGCGCTTGTCCGATCTGATCGCCGAATCGCGCAGCGCTTAGCGCACGCTGCCGCGCGTTTGATCCCGTGACAAACTCGCTGCAGGCGCCGTTCGACGTCGCGATCGTGATCGCGACGATTGTGCGGCCAACGCTCGCGCAGGCGATCCACTCGGTATATGCGCAGCGATTCGATGGCCGCATCCAGGTGATGCTCGGCATCGACCGCTGGGAGGGCGAGCGAGCACTCGTCGAACAACTGGTCGCGCAGCGCCCGTCGCATATCGCGGTAACCACGCTGGACCTCGGCTATTCGACGTCGCAACGCAATGGCGGTCAGTATCCGAGCGCCTTCGGTGGCGCGCTGAAGACCATCCTCAGCTTCGCGGCCAACAGCCGCCATGTTGCGTATCTCGACGACGACAATTTCTACGAACCCGACCATCTGAGCACGTTACTTGCGGCGATCGATGGCCGGGCGTGGGCATTTTCGCTGCGCAATTTCGTCGATGGGGCGTCCGATGCGCCCTTGTGTGTCGATACCTGGGAGTCGGTGGGACCCGGGGTCGGCGTCTATCGCGATGCGCACGGCGGCTTTGTCGATGCCAATTGCTACCTGATTGACGCGAGGCAGTGCAGCGACGTATTTCCGGAATGGGCGATGACGCGCTATCCGGGCGGCTCCGGTGGCGACCGCCAGGTCTTCGAGAAGTTGCGCGAGCGCCCGTGGGGCACCAACAACGCGCCGACGCTTCACTACCGGGTGCGGCTCGCGCGCCAGCACCCGTATCAATTGTGGCGTTTTCGTTGCGCTGGCGTCGATCTCGCCCGCTATTTGGCGCCCGACGATATTCCGTCGGATGACGTCTGGAGGCGTTGCGCGGCATTCGATCGTGGGCAGCGCGCAACGCCCGCGCAGGAGGGCCCCGGAGACAAAACAGCATGAGCACGCCGGCGGATGCCGCGACGTTCGTACGGCCGCTGCTGCGAGCCGTGGCAGTCGACGCGCTGCAATTGCATTCCTTTCGGTTGAACGGGCGTGCCGGCGGTCCGGGCGCCGACGATACGGGCTTGGGGCGGCACTCGCGAACGACGCGCTTCTACGCCTCGTCGACGATACGCAGCAACGCGTCCCCGTAGCGTGCGAGCTTGGCGGCGCCGATGCCGCTGACTTGCGCAAGCGCCGTTGCATCCGAAGGCCGGTCACGCGCGATTTCAACCAGCGTGCGGTCGTTGAGTATCACGAATGCGGGCACGGCCTGCTCTCGCGCCTGCGCAAGCCGCCACGCCTTGAGCCGCGCAAGCATCGGCGCATCCGCGCCCGCAACATCGGCTGCCGCTGCGCCGCGCGAACGCGTCGATGCGCGCGGCCGCGCGACGGTACGGCGCATTGAGATCCGCTGCTCGCCTTTCAACACCGGCCGCGCCGCCGCACACAGCTTGAGCGCGCCATAGGCGGTGTGATCGACTTCGGCGAAGCCCAGCGCAACGAGCTGGCGCAGCACGATCCGCCACGTTGCCTCGTCGACATCCGCGCCGACGCCGAACACCGACAACTTGTCGTGTTCCCAGCGGCTGACGCGTTCGCCGGCCTTGCCGCGCAGCACGTCGATCAGGTGCAGCGCGCCGAAACGCTGGCCGGTGCGGTAGATCGTCGACAGCGCCTTCTGTGCGGCGTCGGTGGCGTCGAACGTCGCCGGCGGCGTGAGACAGGTGTCGCAGTTGCCGCACGGCGCACTCGCCTCGCCGAAATAATCGAGCAGGCGCACGCGCCGGCAACTGGCGGTCTCGCACAGGCCGAGCAACGCATCGAGTTTGGCTGCTGACACGCGCTTGAAGTCGTCGCCGGCTTCCGATTGCTCGATCAGGCGCCGCTGCTGGACGACGTCGGCGAGGCCGTAGGCCATCCATGCATCGGCGGGCGTGCCGTCGCGTCCGGCGCGTCCGGTCTCCTGGTAATAGCCTTCGATGCTCTTTGGCAGGTCGAGATGCGCGACGAAGCGCACGTCGGGCTTGTCGATGCCCATGCCGAACGCGATCGTGGCGACGATGACGACGCCTTCGTCGCGCTGGAAACGTGCCTGGTGGTCGCTGCGCGTCCCGCTGTCCATGCCAGCGTGATAAGGCAGCGCGTTGACACCCTTGCTGGCCAGCCATTCGGCGGTCTCCTCCACTTTGCGGCGCGACAGGCAATAGACGATGCCGGCATCGCCGGTGTGCTCGCCCCGGATGAACGCGAGCAACTGCGCGCGCGGATCGTCCTTGTCGACGATTGTGTAGCGGATGTTGGGCCGGTCGAAGCTGGCGATGAACACGCGCGCGTCGTCGAGTGCGAGGCGCTCGATGATCTCCGCGCGCGTCTGCGGATCGGCCGTCGCGGTCAGCGCGATTCGGGGAATGCCGGGAAAGCGCTCGTGCAGCAGCGACAGCTGCAGGTATTCTGGACGGAAGTCGTGGCCCCACTGCGACACGCAGTGCGCTTCGTCGATGGCGAACAGCGCGATCCGCGTCCGTTCGAGCAATTGCAGGCAGCGGGTCGTCGTCAGCCGCTCGGGCGCGATGTAAACGAGGTCGAGCTCGCCCGCGATGAGCGCACGCTCGACTGCGCGCGAGGTTTCCGCGTCCTGCGTTGAATTGAGGAACGCCGCGCGCACGCCAGCCTGTGTGAGCGCCGCGACCTGGTCCTGCATCAGCGCGATCAGCGGCGAGATGACGACTGCCGTGCCAGGGCGCACCAGCGCCGGGATCTGGTAGCACAGCGATTTGCCACCGCCGGTCGGCATCAGCACCAGCGCATCGCCGCCGGTGACGACATGTTCGACGATCGCCGCCTGCGCGTGGCGGAAGTCGCCGAAGCCGAATACTTCGCGCAGCACATCGCGCGCGTTAGTGAATGCCTTGTCCATCAACACGAATTCCGGAGGCTGTGGCGTTGAATGTCGGGGCCACGAGGGGTGTTTGCCGGTAGCGCCGGCAGGGCGGGGTCCCGGGCGACATGCGGCACAGCAACGGATCGCGTTTCATACCGACAATGTCCCCAAGGCGGCTCGGAGTGACGCAACGCTTTGTTGGCGTCGCGAATTAGTGCCAGAATCGGCACACTGACCTCATCCGGCGTGTGTATGCTGAACGCCGCCCTTCGAATGCCATCCACGTCGATGCGAGTCCATCAATGCCGGCAATTATCCGCCATTCAATACGCAGCATCGCGGCGGCCGCCGCAGTCTCGATCCTTGCGATGAGCCATGCCGCGGTTGCGGCGACCATTGTCGACGAATGGGCGTCGGTGGTGGTTCCGCCGCCGCCCGCGTTGAAGCCGGTGACGCTCGACAGCAAGACCACTGCGCTGCTGATGCTCGATTTCAACTCGCAGACCTGCAACGCGACGCGGCGACCGCGCTGCATCGCGTCGCTGCCAAACGTGGCGAAGCTCCTGGCCGCCGCACGCGCGGCCAACGTTGCGGTGTTCTACAGCCTCGGCGGCGGCGGGGCGGTCACCGACATCGCCAAGGAGGTCCCGCCGATCAAGGGCGAGCTGGCGGTTTCGTCGGGAGTCGACAAGTTTCGCGACACCAACCTCGAACAGATGCTGAAGGACAGGGGCATCAAGACCGTGGTCGTCGCGGGCACGGCCGCACATGGCGCCGTGCTGTACACAGCCAGCGGCGCCGCGATGCGCGGGATGAAGGTCATCGTGCCGGTCGATGCGATGTCGGGCGACAATGCCTACACCGAGCAATACACGGCCTGGCACCTGGCGAATGCGCCGCTGGTTGGTGCCGCAGTGACGCTGTCGACGATCGGCGAGGTAAAGTTCCAGTAGGGCAGCCGCCGATCGGCGGCATCCTTGCAGTGCGGCACCGGATACTTTGCCGACTGTGGCACCATTGCGCGGCGCGCAGTGGCCGGATTCGGCCTTTGCGCTTCCCGCCACGAATTGCACGCAACATTTGCGCTGGCCGGCAATCCAAGGCACTCCGGCCCCCCCGCATTCATGTCCACCTATCGCCCCTGGTTCGACGACCCGCCGCGTCGCAGCGATGTCGTCACGATCCCGTTGTTCTGGGTCGCGTTCGTGTTGTCGCTGCTGCTGCACGTGGCCGCTATCTGGTACCTCGTGGAGCGCCAGCCGCTGCTGTTGCCGGGAATGGAGCAGAACGACGTCAGCGTGCCGATGTCGGTCACGCTGGCCACCGCGCCAGCGAGCCATCCCCGCGCGATGCCACCTGCGAGCGCCCCGCCGCCCCCCTCGCCTGCGCGGCGTGCACGGGCCGCACCCTCGCGTCCGCGCAGCCCGAGCGTGCTTTCGGCAATCCCCGGCGTGCCCAGCCCGCAGCGGATCCCGATGGCCACACCGCCGATCCTGCCCACGCCGGTGTCGCCGCCTCCGGAAGATATGGCGGGCGACCTGTCGTCCTATATCGCTGCGCAGCGCCGTGCGCGCGGCGAAGCGCGGCCCACGCCGAGTGCCAATCCCGCGGATGACGCGGAGGCACGGCGCGATCGCGCGATCGCGGCCAACCTGGCATCGTCAAGTTCCCCCACCTATTACGGGGAGCCGAAGAACAGCGGAGGCGTGTTCCAGGTGACCTATATCGGCTACGACGACGCCGAATTCACGTTCTTCGGCTGGGACCGCGACATTCGCCGCCGCGCATCCCAGAAGATCGACGTGCGACGCGGCGACGCCCCCAACATCCGGCTGGCGATCGTGCGCAAGATGATTTCGATCATCCGCCAGTTCGAGCAGGAGGATTTCTCGTGGAAATCCGACCGGCTCGGGCACACGGTCACGCTGTCGGCGCGCAAGCAGGATCAGTCGGCGCTGGAGGATTTCCTGATGCGTGACTTCTTCGACACGCTGCAGATGGGGCACTGACCGAGGTGGCGCTGCCGCCACAGGTTGAACTGTTTCCCGAGCGCGATGCAGGGAAGCCGCGGCGTGGCGCGAACTGCAGCGCACTGTGGCGATGCGCGCGGGCGGCCCGCTCGCATGGAGCGAGGTCGCGCCGACGGTGAAAACGCATCGGCAAAGGGGCCGCAAGTAGCGTGGCTATCCTAGCGCACACTTCGATGCGCTAGGATTGGAGATTATGGACATCGCCTTCATCGTCGACCCGCTGACCGGTCTCAAGCCGTACAAGGACTCCAGCATCGCGATGATGCGGGCTCTGGCGAAGCGCGATCACCGCGTGTACGCGATGCAACAGTCCGACCTGTGGTGGCGTGGCGGCGACACGCAAGCCTCGGTGCAGCACCTGACGCTCGGCAAGACCGACGCGGACTGGCATCGTGCGGGTGACGCCGAGCCGCGCAAGCTCGCCGAGTTCGGCGCGGTGATCATGCGCAAGGACCCGCCGTTCGACATGGAGTACGTGTATTCGACGTACCTGCTCGAGCGGGCTGAAGCCAACGGCGCGCGCGTGTACAACCGGCCGCGCGCCATCCGTGATCACAACGAGAAGATGTCCATTGCCAAGTTCCACGAGTGGATCGCGCCGACGCTCGTCACGCGCGATGTCGTGTTGATCAATGCGTTCATCGACGAGCATCGCGACGTGATCGTCAAGCCGCTGGACGGCATGGGCGGCTCGTCGATATTTCGCGTGACGGCAAGCGACGCCAATCGCAACGTGATCATCGAGACCGTGGGCGCGCTCGGCGAGCGGACCATCATGGTGCAGCGCTACATCCCGGAGATCGTCGATGGCGACAAGCGCATCATCCTGATCGCCGGCGAAGCGGTGCCGTATGCGCTGGCGCGCATTCCGCGCGCCGGTGAGACCCGCGGCAATCTCGCCGCCGGCGGCCGAGGCGTGGCGCGCGCGCTGACGCCGCGCGACAAGGAGATCGCCGCGGCGCTGGGGCCGGCGCTGTGGGCCGAGGGCCTGCTGGTGGTCGGGCTCGACGTGATCGGCCCCAACCTGACCGAGGTCAACGTGACCAGCCCGACGTGTTTCGTCGAGATCACCGAACAGACTGGCTTTGATGTCGCCGGGCGCTTTGCCGAAGCGCTCGAGGCGGCGGTCGCGACCTGAGCCCAAAGGGGCCACCGGACCATGCAGCGCACCACGCCTTTCCGCTACCATGGATGCGCGCCGCCGACCACGGCGCGCCCATCATGATCGGCATCCTCATCATCGCGCACGACACGCTGCCGGACAGCCTGGTGCATACGGTCACGCATGTGCTCGGCGTGCGCCCTCCGCTGTTCGACGCGCTGTCGGTGGCGGCGCGCGACGATCCACTCGACCTGGTGCCGATGGCGCGCAAGCGCGTCGAGCGGCTGGATGGCGGCAGCGGCGTGCTGATCATTTCCGACCTGTATGGGGCGTCTCCGTGCAATCTCGCGGTGAAGCTGCTGGCCCCGCCACGGATCGAAGGCGTCGCCGGGGCAAGCTTGCCGATGCTGATCCGCGCATTGACCTATCGCGACAAGGACATGGCCACGCTGATCAGGAAAGCCATTTCCGGCGCACGCGACGGCGCCATGCAACTCGAGCCGATCCATGCAACAGCGCGAAATTGAGATCATCAACAAGCTGGGCCTGCACGCGCGGGCCTCGGCCAAGCTGACGCAGCTCGCCGCGAAATTCCACAGCGACGTGCACATGGCGCGCAACGGCCGCCGCATCAATGCCAAGAGCATCATGGGTGTGATGATGCTTGCGGCGGGAAAGGGGTCGAGGGTGACGCTGGAAGTCGACGGCGCCGACGAAGCGGAGGCGATGGCCGCGCTGTGCGAACTGATCGGCAATTACTTCGGCGAGGGGCAGTGACGTGACCGTGAGTTTCACGCTGCACGGCATCGGTGTGTCGAGCGGCGTTGCCATCGGCCGCGCGCAGCTCGTTTCGCACGCCACGCTGGAGGTTGCCCACTATCACCTCACCGCCGCGCAGGTGGGCGAGGAGATCGCGCGCTTCAACTCGGCGATCGCCGATGTGCAGCAGGAATTGGAGACGCTGCACGCAGCGCTGAGCACCGGCGATGTCCCCGGCGAGTTCGGCGCGTTTCTCGACGTGCATTGGATGATTCTCAACGACCCCACGCTTTCCGATGTTCCGCGCCGGATCATCGCCGAGCAGAGCTGCAACGCCGAGTGGGCGCTGATGCAGCAGATGAACGTGCTGGTCGAGCAGTTCGATCAGATCGAGGATCCTTACCTGCGCGAGCGCAAGTCCGACGTGGTGCAGGTGGTCGAGCGCGTGCTGAAGCGGCTGATGGGGAGCCATGGCACGTTGCATGGGGGCACCAACGAATCGAACACGATCATCGTCGCGCATGACCTGTCGCCCGCCGACGTGATCCAGTTCAAGCGCCATCATTACGGTGCGTTCCTCACCGACCTTGGTGGCATCACGTCGCACACGGCGATCGTCGCGCGCAGCCTGAATGTGCCTGCGGTGGTGGCCACGCACAACGCGCGGCAGCTGATCCACGACGGCGAGATGGTGATCGTCGACGGCGGCAACGACACGGTGATCGTCAATCCCGACCGTGCGGTGCTCGCCGAATACCGCCTGAAGCAGGCCGGCATCGAGCTTGAGCGCAAGAAGCTGAAGCGGTTGCGCAGCACGCGTGCGGCGACCACCGATGGCCGCAGCATCGCGCTGCAGGCCAACATCGAATTGCCGGAAGACATCGACTACGCGCTCGACATGGGCGCCGAAGGTGTCGGTTTGTTCCGCTCCGAGTTCCTCTATCTCAATCGCGATGGACTGCCCGGCGAAGACGAGCAGTTCGAGGCGTATCGCGCGGTTGCCGTGGCGATGCGCGGGCTGCCGGTGACGATCCGCACGTTCGACCTCGGCGCCGACAAGCACAAGGAAGGGCTCGGCGGCCTGTCGCGCGTCGCGCCCAATCCGGCGCTGGGTTTGCGCGCGGTGCGCTTCTGCCTCGCCGAGCCGCGCCTGTTCCAGACGCAGCTGCGTGCGATCCTGCGTGCGTCGCATCACGGCAACGTGCGCATCCTGGTGCCGATGCTGGCGTCGGTGGCGGAAATCGTCGCGACGAAGGCAGCGATTGAAGTCGCCAAGGAGTCGCTGCGCGAGCGCGGCGTGCCGTACAACGATCACATTGAGATCGGCGGAATGATCGAGATTCCCGCGGCCGTGCTTTCGATCGGCGCTTTTGCGTCGCGGCTCGACTTCCTGTCGATCGGCACCAACGACCTGATCCAGTACACGCTGGCGGTCGATCGCGGCGATGAGGCCGTGTCGCATCTTTACGATCCCCTGCATCCTGCTGTGATCCGTTTGCTGGCGCTGGCGATCGGTGGCGCGCGCAAGGCCGGGAAACCGATCGCCGTATGCGGCGAAATGGCGGGCGATCTCGCGATGACACGGCTGTTGCTGGGGCTGGGACTGACCGGGTTTTCGATGCATCCGGCGCACCTGTTGCCGGTCAAGCAGAAACTGCTGCACAGCGACTACGCGGCGCTCAAGCTGCAGGTCGACCGCATCCGCCGCAGCGACGATCCGCAAAAGATCGCCACGATGCTGGAGCACCTCAACGATTGAGCGCGGGAACGGCGGACGTGCTGGCGGTGTTTGCGTTACGGCTGACGGGCTGGCCGGACATCGGATGTCGCTCAAACACGCTGCGCGAACTCGCTTGGGCCCGATATCCGGCCAACACGTCCGCTTCGCGGTGGATGGCGGCGGAAAGGATTCGGGTCGTGCCAATCGACGCGCACTGACGCGCCACGAACGACGCGCTTATGCTAATGTCATCGCCATGAGAGTCCTGCACGTTTGTGTGGCGCTATGCGCGTTGGCGCTGTGCATACCTTCCGCCATGGCGCTCACCGTGGGCGCACCCGCACCCGCTTTCGCGTTGCCGGACCGGGATGCACAAACGGTGTCGCTGGCGGCGCTGCGCGGACATGTCGTGTATGTCGATTTCTGGGCGTCGTGGTGCGGCCCGTGCCGCAAATCGTTTCCGTGGATGAATGCGATGCAGCAGAAATACGGCGCGCAGGGCCTGCGCATCGTGGCGGTGAACGTCGACAAGCGGCGCAGCGACGCCGACAAGTTCCTCGCGCAGGTTCCGGCGCAATTCACGACGGTGTTCGACGCCACCGGAGGTGCACCGGCGGCCTACGCGGTGCAGGCGATGCCAAGCTCGGTGCTGGTGGATGCCGCCGGTAACGTCAGCCTTGTCGAAGAAGGCTTCCGCGACGAGCGCCGCGATGAGTTGGAGGCGCACATCCGCGCGCTGTTGCCTCGCTGATGAACAAGGATTTATGCATGCGCATAGCGGTGATCATCACGTTGGGCATCGCCTGCGCCGGTTGCGCGACGATGACGCCGCCCAAGCCGTGGGAGAAGGGCGACCTCGCGCGCACGTCGATGCAGTTCGGCGGTGATCCGCTCGATGCGAAATATACCGATCATGTTTACCAGAGCAAGGAAATGACGAGCGGCGGACAAGGTGTTGGCGGAGGTGGCTGTGGCTGCAATTGAATCCACGCGCGGCCACATCAATCCGTTCCTCGCCGCGGCGCTCGCGCTGCCGGGAATCCTGCCCGCGACTGCGCTCGCGCAGTCGATGCCGGAACAGGGCATCTTCGCACTCAGTTACCTTGACTACCGCGACTGGCAGCCGGGTGGCGACCGCATGTCGGTGCGCAGCCCGTCGTTCTACGTGCTCGCGCCGTTCGCTGACAAGTGGACCGTCGAAGGCTCCGTGGTCTACGACTCCATGTCCGGTGCGTCGCCGCTGTGGTTCAACACACTGTCGGGCGCGTCGGGCGAAGGCGTCACCGATTACCGCACCGCGGGCGACATCAAGGTCACGCGCTATTTCAATCGCTACTCGATCGGCGTCGGCGGCGCGTATTCGCACGAACGCGATTACATTTCGCGCGCCGGATCGCTGGACGCGCGCTGGTGGACCGCAGACAAGAACACCACGCTCGCTTTCGGCTTCGCCGGCAACGCCGATTACATCCATCCTAGTGCGCGCGAGCTCGACAACGGGCGGCGCAACACGCGCGATTTCCTGGTGGGCATCACGCAGGCGCTGTCGCCCGTCGACATCGTGCAGTCGAACGTCACCTATTCGACGGGACACGGATATTATTCGGATCCGTACAAGCCGCTGGACACGCGGCCGGGCGAGCGCCGTGTGGTCGCGTGGCTGACGCGTTACAACCATCGCTACACGCAGGCCGACGCCACGCTGCAGCTCGGCTACCGCCTGCTCAACGATTCGTTCGGCGGCAAATCGCATGCATTCGACGTGGCATGGGTGCAGTCGTTGCCATGGGGCGTGACATTGACGCCGAACATCCGCTACTACACACAGGACTCGGCCAACTTCTGGTACGGGCCGCCGTATCCGCAGGGCTTCCAGGCGGGGCATGCATTCACTGCCGACACGCGCCTGTCGGCCTTCGGCGCGCTGACCGCCGGCGTGAAGGTCGCCAAGGTTTTCGGCGACGGCTGGAGCCTAAACCTCGCCGCCAACTTCTATCGCCAACGGGCGGGTTGGCGCGCATTCGGCGATGGCAGTCCAGGCATCGAGCCGTTCTCGGCGCGTTGGTTCGGCGTCGGCATCAGCAAGACGTTCTGATTCGCGCGCCGCGCTTTGGTCGCCTGCTTGCGCGCCGGAGCGCGCTATCCTGCGTGCGATGAATGTGGGCGCCGCATTGCATCGCACCGCGTTTCGCGCGATGGGTGGTGACAACGAATTGCTGTTGGCCGCCGACGGTATGGCGACGGGGCGCAGCGTTGCCGATGCCGCGCAGGCGGCGATTGCCGATGTGCTGCGCGTCGAGCAGAAGTATTCGCGCTACCGCGATGACAGCGTCACCACGCGGATCAATCGCGCCGCAGGTGGCGCGCCCGTCGGGATCGACGCCGAAACCGCCGCATTGCTCGGCTACGCGCAGACCTGCTTCGAACAAAGCGAGGGTCGCTTCGACCTGACGTCCGGCGCGCTGCGCAGCGTGTGGGACTTCGCACGCATCCCGCCGCTGCGTCCGTCGGCCGATGAAGTTGCGCGGGCGCTGGCGAACATCGGCTGGAGCGCCGTCGTGTGGGATGCGCGCACGATCCGCCTGCCGCGGCCGGGAATGCAGATCGACTTCGGTGGTATCGGCAAGGAATACGCGGCCGACCGCGTGGCGGCGATAGCGCAGGAATCCGGTGCGCCGCACGGTTGCGTCAATCTCGGCGGCGACGTCCGCGTGTGGGGCGGTCGCCCCGACGGCAGCGCATGGCGCGTGGGCATCCGTCACCCGCGCGCGGTGGCTGCAGCCCTCGGCGGCGTCGATCTGTACGACGGCGCCGTCGCCACCAGCGGCGACTACGAACGCTTCGTTGACATCGACGGCAAGCGCTATTGCCACATCGTCGACGCGCGCAGCGGCGAGCCGGTGACGGCGTGGCGCTCGATCAGCGTGGTGGCGCCATTGGCGATCGTTGCCGGAAGCTTCGCGACGATCGCGATGCTGATGCAGCGCGAGGCGCCAGCGTGGCTCGCGCGCAACAGCGTGCAGTGGCTGGGCGTGGACGTGGATGGCGCGCTTCAGGGACCGCTGGCGTGACACGCCCGCTATCGGGCCGAGTGCGCGCGCAGCGGCGCGAATTTGACCGTCTAGGCTTGCGGCCGCGGCTACGCAGGTGCTAGCCGCTGTTCTCGGTGCTGCGCGCTATTGCGGCACGCACATCGCGACGCCTATTCCGTTGCCTTCCGGCGTGTATCCCTTGTCGATCATCGTTTGGCGCACCGCCAGGCTGGTGGTGAATCGATGGTTCGGCGCGCCGCCCATGCCGTTGTTGTAGACGCGGTACAGCGGGATTTGGCCGGCCGCGCAGTTACCGGCGCCATCGGGAATATTGGCGAAGAAGGCCTGCGGATTTTCCAGCGTCCAGTCTGGAAAGCTGGTCACCGTCTGTTCGCAGCCGAAGCCGTGTGGCGCATAGAAGTGCGTGCTGATGCCGTTGAAATGGTCGTTGAAGAAACGGCAGATGGCGACGCTGCCCGCGGGCGGGTTCGTGATGGCATAGGCGTTGAACGTCAGCCCCGTTGGCTGCCAGTCTGGAAGATGTTGTGCAATGTAGGTGATGTCGTCTGCAGACGCCGTGATGAAGTAATGGTTGAAACCTGCGTTGTAGAACTCGACGACGCTCACCTTCGTGCCACCGCCGCCACTACCGGTGGACGCACCGATTCCGCTCAACGCGATCGATGGCGCGCCGTTGACCGCGTCGCTCGACACCGTCAGCGTGCCGCTGCGCGCGCCGGCCGTGGTCGGATAGAACGCGACGTTGACCGTGCACGTGCCGCCGGCGGCGAGTGCGCCGCTGCACGTGTTCGAGGTGATCGGAAACTCGTTCGCATTGCTGCTGCTGACCGAGTAGATGCTGGCGGACGCAGTGCCGATGTTGCGCACCGTCAGCGCCTTTGCGGTACTTTGCACGAACAACGGCTGTGAGCCGAAGGTGGCAGACGGCGAAACGGACAGGTTCGCCTGTACCGGCGCACTGGCGGTGCCGGTGCCGCCAAGCGCGATCGTCACCGGGTTGGGCGTTCCGCTGTTGAGGATCGTCAGCGTGCTGTTGCGGTTGCCCGACACGCTTGGCGCGAAACGCACCTGCACGGTGCAGTTGCCGCTTTGCGCAACGGTGTGCGGCACGGTGATGCACGTACCGCCGGCAACGAGGAATTCGGTGTTGTTGCTGCTCGACACCGAGTTGACGCTGCCGCTCGATCCGCTGTTGCTGATCGTGAACGTCGTCGTCCCGGATTGCGTGCCGGCCGCGATCGCGCCGAAATTCCACGATGGCGGATTCGACGCGAATTTGGCGCCCGCGGCTGGTGGGTAGACGACGCTGTTGATATAGGCGGCGAGATCCGATTCGTCGCTATCCGAAAGCGGGAATTGGCCCGCTATGCCATACAACGGACGCATCTGGGGGTACGAATTCGGATTGTTGTTGACAGCGAAATCGATCAGTGCAGGGTCGCCTGCGGCCGCTCGAAACGCTTTATTCATATCGGAAGCTGAGTCATGCACGTTGTGGCATTGGTTGCACGCGTAGGAGCCCGGGGCCGTTCCGTTATAGAGCGCCAGCCCGTTGGTTACGCTGTCCGTTGCAAGTGCGTCGCCTAGGCTTAGCGCCGCAAGCACGGCAACGATAAAAAGTTTATTCACGTCCCAATTCCTCGATACCTGCTGCCGGCGGCAACCAATGATGCGTCACTATGACATCGTCATGGTGCCTCGGCAAGCGCATTGCAGGCTATCTGACCGCTGGTAATGCGTGTAGCAGACAGTTTTCTCCACGTGTGCCTCCTGCGTACGTTTGTCGCCGCTACTGGCAAGCACCCTTCCGCATCGGCATATAACGGGCTAAAATATCGATTCCGCGCCGATTTGAGCCAGCTTGCAGGCGCGTTACAAATGTCGCTAAGCGGTTGGGTTGTCGTCAAACGAACCCGACTCGCGCGAAAAGGGCTGGTCGGGTTTTTGTTGGGTA
>JBDTJK010000303.1:0-7037 GCA_039935875.1 Casimicrobiaceae bacterium | reverse complement strand
GGCGAAACAGCGCATTGGCGTCGAAGTTGAGCTTGGCGTCGAGCGCGATCACCGTGCCGTCGCCAGTGATCACCAGCGGATTGATCTCGGCAAGCGACGCGTCGGTGTCGTCGAACGCCTTGTACAGTCCCTGCAGAATCGTGCGCGCCTGCGCGGTGCTGCCGTCGGGCACGCCGATCTTGCGCGAGATGTCGTCGGCTTGCGCGGCCGTCAGGCCGGCGAGCGGATCGATCGTCACGCGCTGGATCTTTTCCGGCGTGTGCGCGGCCACTTCCTCGATGTCCATGCCCCCTTCGGAGCTGGCCATCAACGTCACGCGTTGCGTCACGCGATCGACGACCATGCCGATGTAGAGCTCCTTGCGAATGTCGGCGCCCTCCTCCACCAGCAGGCGGCGAACCTTCTGTCCGGCGGGTCCGGTCTGGTGCGTGACGAGCTGCATGCCAAGGATCTCACTTGCGCGCGCCCTCACTTCGTCGAGCGCCTTGGCGACCTTCACGCCGCCACCCTTGCCGCGCCCACCGGCGTGGATCTGCGCCTTCACCACCCACACAGCGCCGCCCAGCGATTTCGCCGCCGCCACCGCTTCATCGACGCTGAACGCCGGAATGCCGCGCGGCACGTTCATGCCGTAACGGCGAAAGATTTCCTTGCCCTGATATTCATGAATCTTCATCGATCAAGCCTTCGCAACGTCATACAGCCAGTGTGATTGGCGACGCATTGTTCGCCAGGAAGGTGATTCGCTTTCAATCCGCGGCACCGCGATACCACGCCGGGTAATAACGGCGAACGGTAGCGGACGTCGTCTCGAGCGCGTGGCAGCGATCGAGCTGGGGCGGCTTGGCGTCGCCGTGGATCTCACGGATAAGCCCGGACAGGGTCTGGATCGCCGCTGTAGGAAGATACCCGAGCAGCTCGGTGACGTGCGTGCACCCCTTGACGCCGCCCATGGCGTCGTACAGTGCGCGCCGGAAGCCGTTGGCGAGATTGGCGCCCACGAGCTTGCCGTACGACTGCTCGATGCGATCGCATTCGCCGGGATACGGCATGCGATCCGTATGCGCTTCCAGCGCCACAATGGTCAGCGCGCGATCGACCGTCACCCTCACCCACATCTCGTGAATGGGCTCGCCGGGATCACGCTCGCCGGTCATCAGCGCGTAAGCATGGTCCTTGACGTCGGTCAGGTGGCCCTCGATGTCGAAAAGGCCGTCCGCGCGCGCAAAACCCTCGTAAATGGCCTTGCGCACATGCAATCTTTTGCGGGAGACAGGAGGCGTGAGCGGCATTCGCGGTGGCTGGGCGGTGGCTGGGCCTGCTGGCGCGATGCGCGCGGGCGGCGGCAACTTTGCGGGTGAAAGAATGCATTTTAGGCCGTCGTGCGGCAGTGCCGCAACTCGCGATGTTTCGTCGTTCACGCGGCCGGCGCCGTCATTCCGGGGAATGCGCCCTCGGTCGTTCCCGCGAAGCGGCCACCCCGTCATTCCCGCGAAACCGCTCCCGTCATTCCCGCGAAAGCGGACCCCGCGCGGTGATGCACCGCGCTCCGTCATTCCCGCGAAAGCGGGAACCCAGCGTCGTCACCCTTTGGCCTATTTCCCTCCACGCTGGCGCGTGGCCAAATCGCGCAATGAATCGCCACGAGTGCGTCTTTGACGTCTATCTGCTCGCATCGCATTGCAACGGCACGCTGTACGTGGGGTGACATCCGACCTCATCGGGCGCAATCGGCAGCACAGGCAAGCTGCCGCGCCCGGCTTCACAGCCAAATACCGCGTCCACAAGCTTGTGCGGTTCGAAATGCACGACTCTGCGGATTCGGCGATCAGTCGCGAAAAGCAGATCAAGAAATGGAATCGTGCGTGGAAGATTGAATTGATTGGGCGGTGCAATCCCTACCGGAACGACCTGTACACGGGGATTACTGGCTGATCTGCGGTTGGCTACGCGAAAAATTCCACGGCACCGGGTTCCCGCCTTCGCGGGAATGACGGCAGAGGTAACGACGCTGGGTTCCCGCTTGCGCGGATGACGTGTTGGCTTGCGCGAAAATGACGGTGGTGGTTGTCATGCATTCCCGTCTTCGCGGACAATGTCGGCATCACGCGTCGCAAGTGGCACCGAGGGAGTATTCACGTGTTCGTTCTCGCACTCGACCAGGGGACCACCAGCTCGCGGGCCATCGTGTTCGATCACGCGGGTGTGGTGGTCGCGGTATCGCAGGCCGAATTCCGGCAGATCTTTCCGCAGCCGGGATGGGTCGAGCACGATCCGCGCGAGATCTGGGCGTCACAATCGGGCGTCATGCATGCGGTGCTGGCCAAGGCCGGCATCGGTGCGCGAGACCTCGCCGCGATCGGCATCACCAACCAGCGCGAGACGACGCTGCTGTGGGATCGCGCGAGTGGCGAGCCGTTGCACAACGCGATCGTGTGGCAGGACCGGCGCACCGCGCCCATCTGCGATCAGCTGCGCGCCAATGGTCATGCGCCGATGATCGCGCGCAAGACAGGTCTCGTCATCGATGCCTATTTTTCAGGCACCAAGCTCAAGTGGATGCTCGACAACATCCCGGATGCGCGCGCACGGGCGCTGCGTGGCGAGCTCGCGTTCGGCACAGTGGACGCGTGGCTGGTGTGGCAGCTGACTGCGGGTGCTGAGCACTTGACCGATGCGTCCAATGCCAGTCGCACGATGCTCTACGACATCCATCGCGGCGACTGGGACGATGAACTGCTCGCACTGCTCGACGTGCCGCGCGATGTACTGCCGCGCGTCGTGCCATCGAGCGGCGCATGCGCCGAGACGACGCTCGATGGCGTGCGCATGCCGATCGCGGGCATCGCCGGCGACCAGCAGGCGGCGCTGTTCGGACAGGCCTGCCATCGCGCCGGCATGGCGAAGAATACCTACGGCACCGGCTGCTTCCTGCTGATGAACACGGGCACGACGGCGGTCGCGTCGACGCATAATTTGCTGACAACGGTTGCATGGCAGCTCGACCGTCATACCCTCGAAAGCGGGAACCCGGCGTCGCCCACCATCGCGAGGAACACGGAACTCAGCTATGCGCTCGAAGGCTCGGTATTTATCGGCGGCGCCGTCGTGCAATGGCTGCGCGACGGCTTGAAGATCGTGCGCAACGCCAGCGAGATCGAAGCGCTGGCTGCCAGCGTCGCCGACAATGGCGGCGTGTATTTCGTGCCGGCGTTCGCAGGACTTGGTGCGCCGCACTGGGACGCTTATGCGCGCGGCGCCATTTCGGGATTGACGCGCGGATCGACCGCCGCGCACATCGCGCGCGCAGCACTCGAATCCATCGCGTATCAAAGCGCCGACGTATTGCGCGCGATGCAGCAGGACTCGGGCATTGCGCTCTCGGAGTTGCGCGTCGATGGCGGCGCCACGGCCAACAACCTGCTGATGCAGTTCCAGGCCGACGTACTGGGTGTGCCGGTGGTGCGTCCGCGCGTCGCCGAGACGACCGCCCTGGGCGCCGCCTACCTGGCAGGACTGGCTGTCGGATTCTGGACCGATGTCAACGAGGTGGCCACCAACTGGCAGCTTGACCGGCGGTTCGAACCTTCGTTGCCACGCGAGCGCGTCGATGTCCTGGTGGATGGATGGAATCGCGCGATCGAGCGCGTCAAATCGCCGGCATCGGCGTAGCAGACCGGCACAGGACCCCCTATGACCACGCCCGCCGGGACGGCCCGGCGCATCGCGTTCCTCGATCAGATTCGTGGCGTTGTCATCCTGCTCGTGGTGCTGCACCACACCGCGATCACCTACGGCGGCGAAGGCAGCTGGTACTACCGCGAGCATGTCGCCCAGCTACGCCATGATTCTGCGGCGGCGCTGCTGACGATGTTCTGCGCGATCAACCAGTCGTTCTTCATGGGACTGTTCTTCCTGTTGGCGGGCTATATGACGCCAGCCGCGTACGACCGCAAGGGCGCACTTCGTTACCTGCGCGACCGCGCGCTGCGCCTCGGCATACCGCTGCTGCTGTTCGCCTACTTCCTCGATGCGTTGACCAACGCAATCGCGCAGCAGCCACGGCAACACGACTTCGTATTCGACCTGGTGGTCAATGTTGCCTCACTGAACTACGCCCCCGGGCCGATGTGGTTCGTGCAGACATTGCTGGTGTTCGCGCTGGCGTACGCGCTGCTGCGTGCGTTGCGCAAGGGCGGTGTCCCGCTCGCGCCGTCCGATACGGCGCCACTGCCCAGACCACGTACGCTTCTGGCCGCTGCACTCGGCACGGGAACGGTCGCGTTCGCGCTGAGGCTCTGGTTTCCCACCGGTGCGGAAGTCGCGCACCTGCAACTCGGTTACTTCGCATCGTACGTGCTGCTGTTCGTCGCAGGCTGCGTCGCGTGGCGGCACCGCTGGCTCGAACGCATCGACTGGGCCTATGCGCGCCGCTGGTGGATCGTAACGCTGATCGCCATCCCGGTGTTGCCGCTCGGCATCCTGGCACTGCACACCTGGCAGCACGGGGTCGTGGGAGTCAGCGGGGGATGGAACCTCGACGCGCTGCTTTACGCATTCTGGGAACCGCTGGTCGCGTGGGGAATCATCCTCGCGCTGCTGTGGTACTTCCGTGCGAAGGTCAATCCTGATCGCGTGCACGGACTGTCGCGCGCAGCCTACGCGATCTACCTGCTGCATCCGCCCGTGGTCGTCGCCATCAGTGTCGCACTGCGGCCCTGGGACGCACCGCCGCTGCTCAAGTTCGTGGTCGTCGGCACGCTATCGTGCATGGCCGCGTACATCCTCGCCAGCCTCTTGTTGCGCATCCGAGCCGTCGCCCGCATCCTTTAGACGGATCAGAGGCGACCGATGCATCAGTTGGGTCGGGCCTCACTCATGCGAGGCCCGGATCGTGTCGACCGAATCGGTGATCATGGTATCGACACCGATGACCTGCAGCTCGTTCACACGCGCCGAATCGTTAACGGTCCAACATGCCACGCGAAACCCCTCGGCGTGCGCGCGCTCGACGATCGCCGCATCGAGCGACTGGTGGTTGCAGTCCAGCGCGATGCATCCGAGCGCCTGCAGCCGTTGCAGCCAGTCTTGCGGAAGCTTGTCGTACAGCATCGCGCGCGGCAGCGAAGGCACGGCCTCGCGCGCCGCCTCAAGCGCCACGGCCGAGAACGACGACAGCAGCGGCGGCACCTCGGCATCGCGCCACAGCGCCATCGCGTCGAGCGCGACGGCCGCACCGGTTTCGCGCTCGCGGCCGGGCGTGGGCTTGATCTCGACATTGCAACGCACGTCGTGGGCGCGCGCCCAGCGTGCGACGGCAGCCAATGTCGGCACCATCTCGCCCGCGTACTTCGCCGAATGCCAGCCGCCGGCGTCCAGTCGCGCGAGTTCGCGCCACGGCAACGCGTCGGCGCGGCCGCGGCCGCTGGTGGTGCGATCGAGCGTGGCGTCGTGCAACAGGAACGACACGTTGTCGGCGGCGAGCTTGACGTCGAACTCGACCATCCGGTAGCCGTGCGCGTATCCGACGCGCATCGCCGTCAGCGTGTTCTCCGGCGCCAGCTTGCCGGCGCCGCGGTGCGCGCAAAGCTGCGGATACGGCCATGCGGGGAGCGCGCTCATCCGCGCACCCGCAAGCCGTTCTCGACGTCGAACAAATAAACGTGCGCGGGGTCGGCCGCGACGGACAGCGTCTCACCCGCACGGTTGGCGACGTCGTGCGGCGTGCGCAACACGAATGTCGAACCGCCATGGGCGATGTGCGTCAGCGTGTCGGCGCCCAGTTGCTCGATCATCTCGATCGGCCCGGTGATCGTGGCGGCGCCCGTCGCCACCGCTGCCAGGTGCTCGGGACGGATGCCGACGACCACGCTGCGTCCCACGTCCAGCGCGCCCTGCGCATGCGCGATCGTGCCCCCGCCGTCCAGCGCAACCACGCCTGCGCCCTGCACCTTGCCTGCCAGGAAATTCATCGCCGGCGAGCCGATGAAGCCCGCCACGAACTGCGTCGCCGGATCGTCGTACACCTCCATCGGCGTGCCGATCTGCTCGGCGAGTCCCGCATTCATCACCACCATGCGGTGCGCCAGCGTCATCGCCTCGACCTGGTCGTGCGTCACATACAGGCTGGTGGTGCCCAAGTGACGATGCATCTTCTGGATCTCGAGGCGCATCTGCACGCGCAGCTTCGCATCGAGGTTGGACAACGGTTCGTCGAACAGGAATACCGCCGGCTCGCGCACGATCGCGCGGCCCATCGCCACCCGCTGTCGCTGCCCGCCAGACAGTTGCCGCGGAAGACGGTCGAGCAGCGACGCGAGCTCGAGGATGGCTGCCGCGCGATCGACGCGCACTTCGATGTCGGACTTCTCGAAGCCGCGGATCTTGAGTCCGTACGCCATGTTCTTGCGCACGCTCATGTGCGGATACAGCGCGTAGTTCTGGAACACCATCGCGATGTCACGGTCCTTCGGTTCGAGGTCGTTCACCACGCGATCGCCGATGACGATCTCGCCGCTGGTGATGTCCTCGAGGCCGGCGACCATGCGCAGCAGCGTCGACTTGCCGCATCCGGACGGCCCGACGATGACGATGAACTCCCCATCGGTCACCTGCATGGAGATGCCGTGGATCACTTCCTGCGCGATGTAGCTCTTCCTGACATCGCGGAATTCGACTCTAGCCATGGGTCTCCAGTGTGTCCGCTACTTTTCGGTCTCGACGAGGCCCTTGACGAACAGCCGCTGCATCAGCACCACGACCAGCACCGGCGGCAACATTGCGAGCATTGCAGTCGCCATCACCAGTTGCCATTCGGTCGCCTGGTCGCCGCCCGCCATCATCCGCTTGATGCCGATCACCACGGTGTACATGTTCTCCTGCGTGGTGATCAGCAACGGCCACAGGTACTGGTTCCAGCCGTAGATGAACATGATCACGAACAGCGCCGCTATCGTGGTGCGCGACAGCGGCAGCAACACGTCGAAGAAGAAACGCATGGGTCCGGCGCCGTCGATGCGCGCCGCCTCGGCCAGCTC
>JBDTJK010000302.1:0-5697 GCA_039935875.1 Casimicrobiaceae bacterium | reverse complement strand
GCTCGCCAAGGGGTTTGGATTCCTGCAATCGAAGCCAGCGAGCGCGTTGGCGCCGGTTGCCGTGACACCCGACGAGCTGGGCCGTGCGTGGCGCCAGGGCAAGGTGCACCTGGCGCTCGTCACCCATCTCAACCAGCGGTTGTTCGGACATCCGAACGCGGGGGTCGATATGACGTTCGACTTCGCGACGCTGATCGCGCATGCGGCGCGCACGCGCACGCTTGCGGCCGGTACGCTGGTGGGTTCGGGAACGGTTTCCAATCGCGAGGGCGACGGACCCGGGCGTCCGGCTGCGTCCGGCGGCATCGGCTACTCGTGCATTGCCGAGCAACGCACTGTTGAGACATTGCTGCATGGCACGCCTGCGACACCGTTCATGCGTGATGGCGATCGCGTGCAGATCGAAATGCTGGACGAGGCGGGTCGGTCGATCTTCGGCGCGATCGACCAGCGCGTGCGCATCGTCGCATCCTGAGGCCCCGCATGTGAACGCGCCACCGAGGCGCCGTCATTCGTCGGCAGGCGCGCGCGGCCGGACGCATTTGCCGGCGCTTCGTCGCATCGCCGTTGCCTGCCGGTATCGCGCACGGCCACACTGCGCAGCGTGATGGTGTATCCCCAAAGGCGGAGCGCGTTGCGCCCGCCCTCGCGTCACGCTCTCTCCCCCAGAGGCAGCAATTGACCGCCGGACCTTCCAACGAGGGTCCGGCCTTTTTTTGTCAGATCGTCTGGATCGCGCCGCTGTACAGGATGGGTCCGGTCGGTTTTCCCGACGGCGACCCTCCTGCGGGCTCGAGGGTGATTGCAAGCCCCTTTGCGTTGGCGAGGAATTCGCCGCTGGCCGTCGCGAGGGGCAGCACGACGGTGCCGGACGCGTTGACCAGTCCCATCGATTTCGGATCGCCACCTGTCGGCAGCATCCACAGTTCGAGCGCGCGGTCGGCCGGCACGCTGATGCTGCCGATCGCCTTGACACGCAATACCCGCTCGCCGCGGGCAGCGGTTGCCAGCAGCGCGGGCTTCGCGTCGGCGCCGGTGCTGGCGAGGACAACGACGATCGTGCCGGGTACCTCGTTGCGCTGGACATCGCTGCGCTGGACCAGCGTCCCGACGCCGAGCGCAAGGAAACCGGCGAAGCTCGCGATTGCGAGCACGCGCCACAGCGCAACGCGTCCCCACCACCCGGCATCGGCGCGAGCGTCGATGAAGCGCAGCCGGCGCGCGATGGCATCCCATACCTGCGGCGGCGGTGTCACCTCCGGCACGCCATCGGCCAGCCCGCACAATCGCCGCTCCCATTGACTGATTGCCTGCGCCACGCCGGCGTCGGCGAGAGCCGCACGCGACAGTCGCGCGCGCGCCCGCTGGGGCAGCGTTCCCAGCACATATTCGGCGGCCACGAGGTCCAGCCGGTGCCTGCGATCGGGATGGCCGAGATTCATGGCGTCGGTCAGGCGGTCACGCCCAAGGCGTCAAGACAGCCCTTCAGGCGTTCGAGACCGCGGCGTACCCAGGATTTGACCGTGCCCAGCGGCTCACCCAGGTGCGCAGCAAGCTCGGCATGCGACAGCCCCTGGAAGAACGCCAGCGCAATCGCCTGTCGCGTGCCCCCTTCGAGGCGATCGACGCATTCGCGCACCGACTGCGCATCTGCGCCGCTCGTCAGCAACTCCGCGGGTGACGGGTCCGTGCTGGGCGGGTCGAAGGGCGTTGCGCCGTCGTCATCGCCGATGGACAGCGTGACCGTGGCCAGCTCACGATGGCGTACTTGATCGAGGCAGCGGTTGCGCACTACAGCCGTCAGCCACGTCAGCGGTCGGCTGCGCGCCGCGGCGTAGCTGGCAGCATGGTTCCACACGTTGACAAAGGCTTCCTGCAAGACTTCCTCGGCAGTGGATCGCTCCCTGACAATACGCAGCGCGACGCCGAACAGATGCGCGGAGGTCAGGCGGTAGAGTTCGGCGAACGCCCGCTGGTCAGCCAGTGCGGTGCGCGCCAGCAGGGCCTCCAGCACCGAATTGCGCGTCGCGCGCGCGGCGAGCTGGGCTGCGGACTCAGCCATGGCGGGCCTTGGGGGTCCGCCGGGCCGGGCCGGGGCGCGCTGCACCGCGGACTGCGGTTGCCTCGGCGGGGAGCGCGGCAGCCTTCACGCGTCGCGATTGCCACAGCACGTCGGGACGCCCGGCGGCGAGGTTCTGCGTGCGCGCCAGCACGAACAGCAGGTCTGAAAGGCGGTTGAGATAGCGGCGCGCAACTTCCGAAACGTCGGCGCTGGCGGCCAACGTCACCAGCGATCGTTCCGCCCGGCGGCACACCGTGCGCGCGACGTGCGTCAATCCTGCCGCGCGCGTGCCGCCGGGCAGGATGAACTCCTTCAGCGGCGCAAGTTCCGAGTTGAATGCCTCGACGGCCCGCTCCAGCGCAACCACGCGTGCGTCGGCCAGCGCGTGGTGACCGGGAATCGAAAGCTCGCCGCCGAGATCGAAAAGGTCGTGCTGCACATCGGTCAGCAGCCTGGCGACCGACGGCGCCAGCGCCTCGGAGAGCAGCAGACCGAGCGTCGAGTTGAGTTCGTCGACGTTGCCGATGGCCTCGATCCGCGCCGAGTCCTTGGCCACGCGCGTGCCGTCACCCAGGCCGGTGGTGCCGGCATCGCCGGTGCGGGTGACGATCTTCGATAGACGATTGCCCAAGTTCGGCCTTTACGGTGAATTCGGCTTCGAGCGTAGCCAAATCGCACACAACCCACAAGCGGAGGTGTGCGATGCTAGGATAGTCTGTGCCTGATGTGCCGCGCCTTCCGCGGCGCCCGCGGAGAACCTGCATGGCTGTCGCGGCGCCTGCCGCCGATCCTGATGACGACTCTGGTGTCCACCGATCCCCTGCCTCGCAACGCGGCGAATCACGTGCCGCTGTCACCGCTATCCTTCATCGCCCGCACGGCGGCCGTGTGGCCCGATCGCCCGTCGATCGTGCATGGCGAACGCCGCTACACCTGGGCGCAGACGTATGCCCGGTGCAGGCGTCTCGCTGGCGCGCTCGCCCAACTGGGCGTGGCGAGCGGCGACACCGTGGCTGCGATGCTGGCCAACACGCCGGAAATGGTGGAGATGCATTTCGGCGTGCCGATGACCGGTGCCGTGCTCAACACGCTGAATACGCGCCTGGACGCCGAGACACTGGCGTTCATCCTGCGGCATGGACGGGCGAAAGTCGTCGTCGTCGACCGCGAATTCGCGCCGGTTATGCGCGATGCGCTGTCGCGCCTGCCGCATCCCCCGCGAGTGATCGAGGTCGTCGGCGCAGCGCACGCCAATGGCGAGCCGGCGCTGGGAGGCACCCCCTACGAGACGCTGTTGCAGCAGGGCGATCCCGGATTCGACTGGCAGTTGCCCGACGACGAGTGGAACTCGATTGCGCTCAACTACACGTCGGGAACCACCGGCAACCCGAAGGGCGTCGTCTACCACCACCGCGGCGCATACCTGAACGCGATCTCCAACATCGTTGACTGGGGAATGCCGCGGCATGCGGTGTACCTGTGGACGCTGCCGATGTTCCATTGCAATGGCTGGTGCTTTCCATGGACGCTGGCAGCGATCGGGGGCACCAACGTGTGCCTGCGCAAGGTCGATGCACAATCGATCTTCGACGCGATACGCGCGCATGGCGTCACCCACTATTGCGGTGCGCCGATCGTGCACGCGACGCTGATCAATGCGCCGGACGCGATGAAGCAAGGCATCGATCACCGCGTATCGGGGCTGGTTGCGGCTGCCGCACCGCCGGCTTCGATGATCGAGGGCATGGAGCGCATGGGATTCGACATCACCCACGTGTACGGCTTGACCGAGACCTATGGGCCGGCCGCGGTATGCGCGAAGCAGTCCGCGTGGGACCGTCTCGACATCGCGGCGCGCACCGAGCGCAACGGCCGCCAGGGTGTTGCCTACACGATGCAGGAGTCGATGACGGTGCGCGACCCGCTGACATTGGCGAGCGTACCTGCGGACGGTGTGACCGTTGGCGAAATCATGTTTCGCGGCAACATCACGATGAAGGGATACCTCGACAATCCCGCGGCCACCGATGAGGCATTCGCCGGCGGCTGGTTTCATACCGGCGACCTGGCGGTGCTGCAATCCGATGGTTATGCGAAGATCAGGGATCGCAGCAAGGACGTCATCATCTCGGGCGGCGAAAACATCAGCTCGCTGGAAGTGGAGGAGGTGCTCTATCGGCATCCGTGCGTGCTGGTGGCGGCGGTGGTAGCCCAGCCCGACGCTCGGTGGGGCGAATCGCCGCGCGCATATGTAGAGCTGAAGCCGGGTGCGGCGCTGACGGCGGAAGGGCTCGCTGCGCATTGCCGGCAGCACCTGGCGGGCTTCAAGATGCCAAAGGCGTTCGAGTTCGGCGAGCTGCCGAAGACCTCCACAGGCAAGATCCAGAAATTCCTGCTGCGCGAGCGCGCGCGCTCTGCACAGGCCATCGAATGAGGGAGCCGTGAACACAGCGAACACCGACCAGCCGCCTTATGTGGATCGCGCCGTTGTCGCGGGCGTTTGCACGCTCACGCTCAACCGCGGCGAGCGCTACAACCCGTTGTCACTTGCGATGGTCGACGCGCTCGATGCCGAGCTCGCAGCGGTCGGCGCCGATTCCTCGGTGCGGGTGATCGTCATCGCGGCGCGCGGCAAGGGATTCTCGGCGGGCCACGACTTGAAGGAAATGCGGGCCCACCGCGAGATCGCCTGGCAGCGCGACCTGTTCGCGCGATGCAACGCGATGATGCTGAGGCTGACGCAATTGCCGCAGCCGACGATCGCCCGCGTGCATGGGATCGCCACCGCCGCCGGCTGCCAGTTGGTGGCGATGTGCGACCTGGCGGTGGCGTCCGACAATGCGACGTTCGCGCTTCCCGGTCTCAATACCGCGGTGTTCTGCAGCACGCCGGCGGTAGGCGTCGGGCGCAACGTATCGCGCAAGCGTGCGATGGAGATGCTGCTGACCGCGGCGCCGATCGATGTCGCCACCGCGCTCGACTGGGGCCTCGTCAACCGCGCGGTGCCGCTCGCCGGACTTGACGCTGCGATCGGACTGTTCACCGCGGCGATCATCGCGCGCAGTGCGCCGACGATCGCGCTCGGCAAGCGCGCGTTCTATGCGCAGATCGAACAGGGCCTGCAGCCCGCGTACGCGCTGACCGGCGAGACGATGGCGTGCAACCTGCTGAGCGACGATGCCGCCGAAGGAATCGATGCGTTCGTCGGCAAGCGTGCGCCACGCTGGCCATCGGCAGGCGGCGGAGGCTGAATGTCGCACCGCGGGTCGAATGTCCGCGGTTCGTTGCCAATTGCGGCGCGCGCAACCATAATCCGCTCCTTCGCCACGGCCGCCGGCGGACCTGCTGCAATCGAATCCTCCCCAAGTGACCGCTGACACGATCCTCGAGACTCGTTCGCTGACCAAGGAATTCAAGGGTTTCGTGGCCGTCAACGCTGTCAACCTGAAGGTACGGCGCGGCACCATCCATGCACTGATCGGTCCCAACGGCGCCGGCAAGACCACCTGCTTCAACCTGCTCACCCATTTCCTGACACCGACGCGCGGGCAGATATTCTTCAACGGCAACGAAATCACCGGGTCGCGGCCGGCAACGATCGCGCGCATGGGAATGGTTCGCTCGTTCCAGATCTC
>JBDTJK010000301.1:0-5048 GCA_039935875.1 Casimicrobiaceae bacterium | reverse complement strand
GACCCGGTCGTCGGCGAAGCGGCGCGCAACGTGCTGGCCGAAGGCAAGGCGATGCTCGCGAAGATCATTGACGGCCGCTGGCTGACGGCAAATGGCGTGGCCGGGTTCTGGCCGGCGAATGCAGTCGGCGACGACATCGTGCTGTGGAATTCGCACGCACGCGATACACCTGCGTTGACGTGGCGCAACCTTCGGCAGCAGACGCAGAAGGCCGCGGACCGGCCCAACTGGTGCCTGGCCGACTTCGTCGCGCCGCGCGCGTCGGGCATCGACGACTACGTGGGCGCGTTCGCGGTGACCGCGGGCGTGGGCATCGAGAAAAAACTCGCCGAGTTCGCCGCGCAGACCGACGACTATTCGGCGCTGATGCTTAAGGCGCTCGCCGACCGTCTCGCCGAGGCGTTCGCCGAATGGCTGCACGCGCAGGTGCGCCGCAAGCTGTGGGGCTACGCGCGCGACGAGGCGCTCGACACCGCCGCGCTGGTGCGCGAGGAGTACCGCGGCATTCGTCCGGCGCCTGGGTATCCGGCGTGTCCCGACCATGCGGTCAAGGGGCCGCTGTTCGAATTGCTGGAAGCGGACAAGCTGGACATGCAGATCACCGAGAATTTCGCGATGCTGCCCGCAGCGGCGGTGTCGGGTTTCTACCTCGCGCATCCGGATTCGCGTTATTTCGCCGTCGGCAGGATCGGATCCGACCAGCTCGCCGATTTCGCGCGGCGCGATGGCATCGACCTTGGGGCGGCGAAGCGGCGCCTTGCGCCCAATCTCTGACATCGCGCGTGGCCTGCACCGAAGCGCCGCGGTCGAACCCGCGCCGGAGTGTCGATGCGACCAGGTTCAACGCAGGCGGCGAGCCTCGCCGCCGCGCACTTCGAAGCGGATCGTCGACAGCGCGCGCCCGCTTGCATCGACCAGCGCGAGCATGTGGTGGCCCGGTGTCGGCGCCCACGATGCGCGCGCGTCCGCCATCGCGATCGCGTGATTGTCGAGGTGCCACGCGAGCCCTGCATCATAGGCGCTCGCCTCGAACGTGATTCGCTGGTGGCCTGGCGGAATGTCGGGATCGAGCGCGACGATGGTATCGTTGGCTGGATAGCGGATTGTCGGCGACAGCGACGCTTCGACGCCGAGCGCGTGCACTGTGCTCATTTCGGTGCCGCGCAGGAAATAATCGCGGCGCGATGCCTCGACCGCCGGTTCGAACGTCACACTGCGCGCAACGACATCGGCCGGCGGCTTCGGCGCCAGCGACGGCGACGCGCGGTGCAGGAAGTGGATCACGTCACGCCAGACCGGCGCTGCTCCCGAGACGCCGGACACGTCGTGCATTGGCTCGCCATTGAAATTGCCGACCCACACGCCGACCGTGTAGCGATCGGTGTATCCGACGCACCAGTTGTCGCGCATGTCCTTGCTGGTGCCGGTCTTCGCCGCACTCCATACGCGCGTCGCCAGCGCGTTGTCGAGGCCGAACGCCGTCGCACGGGCCGCGCGGTCGGCGAGGATGTCGGTGACGATGAACGCCGCACCGGCGCCGATGACCCGCCGCGCAGCTTGCGGGGGTGCGTCCGGTGCAAAGCGCACTGGTGAATGCACGCCACCATTGGCGAGCGCGCGATACGCATTGGTCAGCGCCAGCAGCGACACTTCGCCGCTACCCAGCGCGAGTGCCGCCCCGTAATAATCGGCATCCTGCTTCAGCGTGTCGAGCCCGAACGCATGCAGTGTGTCGAGCAGCGCGTCGCCACCGGCGAGCTCGAGCGTGCGCACCGCGGGTACGTTGAGCGAGCTCGCGAGCGCAGTGCGCGCGCTGACCATTCCCCGATATTCGTAGTCGTAGTTCTGCGGCATGTACATTCCGCGCGCGGTGGCGATGGCGATCGGCCGGTCATCGATCAGCGAGGCGGCGGTCAGCAAACGGCGGTCGAGCGCCAGCGCGTACAGGAACGGCTTCAGCGCCGACCCCGGTTGGCGCAGTGCGGCGGCGCCATCCACTTCGCGCGCGCTGGCGGCGGCGCCGGTGTTGCCGACATACGCGAGTACATCGCCGGTCGCATTGTCGAGCACCACGACCGCGCCATCGGCGACGCTGCGGCCCGCGAGCTCGGCGAGATGCTCGTCGAGCGACGCAATCACCGCGCGCTGCACGTCGGCATCGAGCGTCGAGCGCACGCGCGTGCCTGCGGTACGCAACAGCCTGCGCGCCACCTGAGGGGCATCGCCGGTCTGTGCCGCAAGCCGATTGCCGCCGGTGAGCCGCGTCTGCGCCAGCTGGCGCGATCGTTCGCAGTTGCCCGCGCCATCGAGGTCGCGGATGATCGCGCACGCGCGTCTGGCGACCGTGTCCGCGGGCGCCGCCGGTGCGCGCAGCAGTGCGACCAGGATCGCCGCTTCATCCGCATCGATGCCTGACGCGTCCTTGCCGAACAGCGTGCGCGCGGCCGCACCGATGCCGATCGACTCGCCGCGAAACGTGGCGAGATTGAGATACGCTTCGAGGATCTGCTGCTTGCTCCAGCGTTGCTCGAGCGCGAGCGCCGCCTCGGCCTGACCCCATTTCTGAGCCAGCGAGCGGTGACCGCCGGTGCCGAGCGCCGGATCGAGCATCGCCGCGAGTTGCATCGACAACGTCGAGCCTCCGCGCGCAGACGCACCCTGCGACGCGCGCAGCGCGCTGTCGACCGCTGCAGCTGCAAGACCGCTCCAGTCGACGCCATGGTGTTCGAAAAAGTGCCGGTCCTCGCCGGCCACGAGTGCCGCTGCGATCGACGGCGACACATCCGGAAGAGCGATCCAGCCGAGGCTGCGCGTGCGCACGTCGATGCGCAGCGACTGCAGCGGGGTACCGCGGCGGTCGAGCAACACGGCGTCAGACGCGCGATGCGCCGCGCGCACGCCTGCGAAATCCGGCGGCGGCATCGACGCGCAGGCTATCGTGGCAGCGAATGCCGCGAGCGCGGCGCACAGCACGCGCAAGCTCACGGTACGACGACCCATTGTGACAGCGGCAATTCGCCGAACATTTCCGGTGCGTACATTGCTTCGGCGCGAGTCCCGGGAAGCGCGAATGTCCCCGCGTTGTTGAGACGCAGCGTGTAGTCGATGCTGATGCGTCCCTTTGGCAGCAGGCGGTAATACGCGTTGAACGCAGTCGCCGTGCGTTCCTCGAACGCGGGCGACGCATAGCCTTCGCGCTTTTCGTCCGTGGTGGCAAGCGTCGACCCGGTGCCGAATCCACGTCCCAGCAGCGACGCGCCGGCGGGGATCGGGTCGCTGATCACCACCCATGTCATGTCGCTTTGCGTGTCGATGTCGAGCGTAACCCGCGCGATGTCGCCGGCGCTCCAGCGTCCCGCAGCCTTCTGTTGCACCGGCGCCACCCGCCGCATGAGCTGATAGCCCGACGACAGCGGCGACGTCAGCGGAATGGCCGCGATGCTGGCGACGCTCACCCATGGCTTGCCGCTGCCCTGATAGGTGAGGACGAGCGGCGCTGGCGTTGGCGGCCACGCAAAACGGTGGGTGAAATGCGCATTCGCTTCGTCGCCACTGAATGGCTGGCGGAAGGTGTCGGGGCCAAGCGCTGCCGTTGCGGCACCGGTCACCGCCGTCGATTCGAACGTCGCCGAGAATTTCTGCATCGCGACGACGCCCCATGCATTGGCGACCGTCGTGTTCCAGTGACCGCGCTGCATGCGTCCAAGCGCACCGCGCGCAAGGCGCGGGATGTCCTCGCGCCATTCGGGCTCATCCGCCATCTCCAGCAGCATCCGGTTGGCATTGGAGTCCGCCGACACCATCAGCCACCACAGCGCATCGGATTTTTCGGTCGAAAATCCCATTGTCGTGCCCTGGAAATCGAGGCGTGCGCGCAGGATCTGCTGCGCTTCCGCCAATCGCCGATCGCGCCCTGGCAGCTCCGGCACGCGCTTGAGGATGGAATGCCAGTCAAGCACAGCGGAAGTCGGCCACAGGTTGGGCTCGATGACGATGCTGTCCAGCCAGCGCGGCGAGAATTTTGCGTGAGCGTGCGCCAGCGCCGCGAGCGCGGCGAGTTTGCGCAGCGCAAGATCCGCGGTCGGCAGCGCGCCGTAGCGCACGACACGGCCTTCGACGAATCCGATCAGACCGCTTTCGAGGCGGCTGCGCAATTCGGCGGGTATCGCATAGCCGGCCGCGTCGGAGACGGACAGCACGTACGACGTCAGCACGTCGTCGCCGTTGCCGATGAACGCGAAATACTTGACCAGCCCATCGTCATCGATGAACGCCGGCATCGCGCGCATCGCCGCGTCCCAGCGGCCGCGATCGCGCAATCCCAGCGCCACCGAGATGCGCTGCTCGAAGCAGGTGTACGGGTACTGGCGCAAGTACTCGTCGATGCCCGGCAGCGAGTCGGCCAGGTGCGCCTGCAGCGTGACGTCGATGCCGCCACGTCCGGCGATCGCGTCCGCGGGCCGGGCGACCTGCATCGACAGGGGTGCCGACAACTGCGACAGCGTGGCCTGGTAGGTGCGCACGGCGACTGCCGGCACGACGTCGACCTTCACCGCAAGCGAGTCCGATGCGGCAGCAGGACCCGATCCGCTGCCGGCGTCCACGCGCCATTGCAACGTTCCCGCGCCAACCGGAACGTCGACGTCCCAGCCGATGTCGCGCGCCGCACCTGGGATTAGGTCGAGCGCTTGTGCGGCGAGTGCGGGCAATGCCTTGCCGGTCTGCGTCGTTGCGGCTGCCGTCACGCTGACATGCTGCGCGGCGCTCGCTGCGTTGCGCAGCGTGAACCCGGCGCGGAAGCGATCACCCTCGCGCACCACCGGCGGCAGTCCCGACAGCAGCATCAGCGGCTGGGTCGTATGAATCGACGCCGCACCGGTGCCGAACCATTGCGCGCCGCCATCGGCGATCGCGACAATGCGGAAGCTGGTCAGCGAATCGTTGAGCGGTATCACCACGTGCGCGCGGCCCGCGGCATCGAGCGCGACACTGGCCTTCCAGTACAGCAGCGTGTCGAACAGTTCGCGCGCCGATTGCTTGCCACCGCC
>JBDTJK010000300.1:0-8779 GCA_039935875.1 Casimicrobiaceae bacterium | reverse complement strand
GCGCGAGGGTCGTTCGCACGCATCCGCGAGCGCGTCGCCGACAACGACATCGACATCCTCGTCGGTACGCAGATGCTGGCGAAGGGCCACGATTTTCCGCGCCTGACGCTCGTCGGCGTGCTCGGCGCCGACAACGCGCTGTACAGCGGCGACTTCCGCGCGACCGAGCGCCTCGCCGCGTTGTTGTCGCAGGTCGCCGGGCGCGCCGGCCGTGCGACGTTGGCGGGCGAGGTGATCGTGCAGACCGATTTCGCGTCGCACCCGGTGTTCGCCACGCTCGGCGATGAAGGCTATCCGGCGTTTGCCGCGACACTCCTGGCCGAGCGCGAGATGGTGGGACTGCCGCCGTACACGCACCTCGCATTGCTGTCGGCCGAGGCTGCGCGGCGCGAGGATGCCACGCAGTTCCTCGACGCGGCACATGCGGCCGCTACGCGCATCGCGCGCTTGTTCGACGGCGTCGAAGTCAATCTGCCGCTGTCGGCGTCGCTTGCGCGCCGCGCCGGATACGAGCGCGCACAACTGCTGCTGTTGGGTACCGACCGCCGCCAGTTGCAGGCGTTCCTGGCACCGCTGCGCGCCGAGCTCGATGCGCTGCCGGCGCGCCGGGTGCGCTGGGCGCTGGATGTCGATCCCGCATCGTTCTGATTATGCGGCGGCCGCTATAATCGAGGCTGCTGTCAGGGCGGCGCGTCGAGCGTCGCCAGCGATGACGGCGCGATCCCGCCACTCATGCCCCTCAACCCTTCCCGGTGAACGACATCCGGCATCAACTGGCGCGCTGGCTGGCGCACGGCGTCGCCCGCGCGCTGCCGCAGGCCGGCGACACGCAACCGCTGCTGTCGCGGCCGCGCGATGCAGCGCACGGCGACTTCGCGACCAACGTCGCGATGCTGGAAGCCAAGCGGCAGCGGCGCAACCCGCGCGAGCTGGCACAGGCGATTGTCGCCGCGCTGCCGGTGTCCCCGCTGGTGGCCAGTGCAACCGTGGCCGGTGCCGGATTCATCAATATCGTCCTCGCTCCGGCGGCGCGGCAGGCAGTGGTCGCCCGCGTGCTGCACGATGCCGAGCGCTACGGCATCGTCGCCACGCGCGCCGACGAACGCGTGATCGTCGAGTTCGTGTCGGCCAACCCCACCGGACCGCTGCATGTGGGCCACGGGCGGCAGGCAGTGCTGGGCGATGCGTTATCGGCGCTGCTGGAGGCGCAGGGCGCCGCGGTCACGCGCGAGTTCTACTACAACGATGCGGGCGCACAGATCGAAAACCTCGCGCTGTCGGTCAGCGCGCGCGCGCGCGAGCTTGCCGGCGAAAGCGTGGCCTTCCCCGAAGATGGCTATCGCGGCGAATACATTCGCGAACTCGCGCAGCGCTATGTCGGCGAAATCCACGGCGATCCGCTCGACCTCGCTGCGGTCCGCGTGTTCGCCGTCGGCGAATTGCGCAAGGAGCAGGATGCCGACCTGCGCGCGCTGGGCGTGCGCTTCGACAATTACTACCTGGAGAGCTCGCTGTATGCCGACGGCCGTGTCGAGCGCACCGTGGCGGCGCTGGTCGCGTCGGGCCGCACCTACGAGGACGCCGGCGCACTGTGGCTCGCTACCACTGCGTTCGGCGACGACAAGGATCGGGTGATGCGCAAGTCGGATGGCACTTATACCTATTTTTTGCCCGATGTCGCCTATCACGTGACCAAGTTCGAACGCGGCTTTGCGAAGGCGATCAACGTGCAGGGATCCGACCATCACAGCACGGTGGTGCGCGTGCGTGCGGGCCTGCAGGCGCTGGCGATGGGCATCCCGCAGGGCTATCCGGACTACGTGCTGCACAAGATGGTCACCGTGATGAAGGGCGGCGAGGAGGTGAAGATCAGCAAGCGCGCCGGCAGCTACGTGACGATCCGCGACCTGATCGACGAGGTCGGACGCGACGCCGTGCGTTACTTCCTGGTGTCGCGCAAGGCGGACAGCGAATTCACGTTCGACATCGACCTCGCGCGCTCGCAATCGGACGACAATCCGGTCTATTACGTGCAGTACGCGCACGCACGGGTCGCGTCGGTGTTGCGCCAGGCCGGCATCGAGTTCCATGCGGCCACGGCCAGCGTGGCGAATGCGGATCTCGCGTTGCTGACCAGCCCCTACGAGGATGCGCTGCTGCGCCGGCTCGACGACTATCCAGACGAAGTGGCGGAGGCGGCGCGGGAGCTTGCGCCCCACCGCATCACCGCATGGCTCAAGGAAGTATCGCGGGACTTCCACAGTTACTATAATGCTGAGCGTTTCCTGGTCGACGACGCGGCATTGAAGCGGGCGCGGCTCGCGCTGGTGGTCGCCACCGGGCAGGCAATCCGCAACGGACTCGCGCTGCTCGGCATCGCGGCGCCGCTCGAAATGTAGCGACTGAACCCCTACGTGACGAAAGTACCGCACAGCATGGCGCGCCAACCTACCCGCACCGCACGCGAAAGCAAGCGTGTCGCTCCCCGCCATCGCGCGGCGGGCGGAACGCTGCTCGGCATTTTCATCGGCCTGGTGATGGGGCTGGCGCTCGCGGCCAGTGTCGCGTACTACCTCGGTGGCCGCAGCGTTTACCAGGCGCAGGTGCAGGCCGCGCAGAAGGATGCGCACGAGCCCGCGACCGATGCGGCGAAGGGCGCGCTCGTGAGCGCCGACAAGTCGAGCGACAAGCCACGCTTCGATTTCTACAAGATCCTGCCTGGCGGTGAGGAACCTAAAATTCAGGCGGGTGCCGCGCCGCCGGTGCGCCCCGATCGCGCAAGCGCCGACCGCGCCGCCGAAAAATCCGCCGAACGCAAGGATTCAAGAGCCGCGGATGCCGCAACGCCGGCGGCCAGGGCTGTGGACAAGAGTGTCGACAAGGTCGCCATCGCCGATCCGCTCAAGGGCGCTCGCGCGGGTGACCGGTTCTGGCTGCAGGTGGGGTCGTTCACCGACCAGGCCGACGCCGAGAACATGAAGGCACGGCTCGCGCTCGGAGGATTGCAGGCCGCCGTCCAGCAGGGAATGCTGGCCGACAAGTCGGTCCGCTACCGCGTGCGCCTCGGTCCCTACGACAATACCGATGAATTGACCCGCGTCAAGAACCAGCTCGCGCAGCAGGGCCAAGAATCCGCCGCGATCAAGTATTGAGCCGGACGCTGCGGGAACTTGGCGGACGCGCAGCGGCCCAAGCGGGCAACGCTCGTCGAGTCCGACCCGCGTGCCAGCCTTTGCCTTCCTCAACGGAGAACAACACGATGTCCGAATCGAAAAGCGCAACGCGTGCTCGCGTTGGTTTCATCGCGGTCATGCTGATGCTGATGGGCGCGCTCGCGGCGCCGGTGGTCCGCGCGCAGATGGTCGAAGGCAAGAACTACACGCGCCTTGCAACACCGGTACCGGTCGAGACCGGCAACAAGATCGAGGTGATCGAGTTTTTCTCGTTCGGTTGCCCGCATTGCGCGGACCTGGAGCCGATACTCGACGGCTGGCTCGCGAAGAAGCCGGCCGATGTCGAGTTCCGGCGCATCCCGGTGTCGTTCCAGCGCGCATGGGAAAACCTCGGCAAGGTCTACTACACGCTGCGCGCGCTCGGCCAGGAAGACCTCGCGCCGAAGGTTTTCGCGGCGATCCACCAGAACAACAAGAACCTCGCCGATCCGAAGACGTTCTTCGACTGGGCCGCCTCCAACGGCCTCGATCGCAAGAAGGTCGAGGACATGTACAACTCGTTCTCGGTGGCGAGCCAGATGTCGCGTTCCAAGCAGCAGGCGCAGATGTTCAATATCGAGTCGGTGCCGACGATCATCGTCGACGGCAGGTTCGTCACCGCCTCCGATCGCATCGGCGGGCATGCCAACGTGCCGGCGGCAATCGAAGCGCTGGTGGCCAAGGCGCGTGTCGAGCGTGGCCGCAAGGGCTGACGCGGATCCGCCACTCGTCATTCCCGCGCAAGCGGGAACCCAGCGACGTTGGTGTTGACAGCCTCCAGACATCGGTTTCGCGCGTGCGCCCGGATGACCGCGCGGCCAGACACGTGATGGAGTTCCACGCGCGCTGGCAAGCTGCCGCCGGACGCGGCGGCGACGGGTGACGCGACCGCGCAGTGTCTTCATCACTGGCGCGTCGTCGGGAATCGGCGAAGCGCTGGCTGGTTGCTATGCGCAACGCGGCGCCATGCTTGGATTGTTCGCGCGACGCGCCGGTGAACTTGCGCGCGTGGCCTCGGCGTTCGCAGCGGAGCGCGTCGTCGTCTACCCCGGTGACGTGCGCGACGCGACGGCGCTGGCCGCCGCCGCTGCCGACTTCATCGCACGTCACGGCTTGCCCGACATCGTCATCGCCAGCGCTGGCGTGTCGCGCGGCACGCTGACCGAACAGGTGTCGGACAATGACGCGTTTCGCGCGGTGTTCGACACCAACGTGATGGGCATGGTCAACACGTTCGCGCCGTTCGCAGCGCAGATGCAGCGCGCGCGGCATGGAACGCTGGTCGGCATCGCCAGCGTCGCCGGATTGCGTGGGCTCGCGGGCTCCGGCGCCTATTCCGCGTCGAAGGCGGCCGCGATCACCTATCTCGAAAGCCTGCGCCTCGAGATGCGGCCGTTTCGCGTCGCAGTGGTGACGATCTGCCCCGGGTACATCGCGACGCCGATGACTGCGCGCAATCCGTACCGGATGCCATTCCTGATGCGCGCCGATTCGGCGGCGGCGAAGATCGCCGACGCGATCGATCGGCGCAAGCGCTACTACGTGCTGCCGTGGCCGATGGCCATCGCGGCGCGCGCGCTGCGGATGCTGCCGCGTCCACTCTACGACGCGCTGTTCGTAGGTGCAGCGCGCAAGCCGCGCGTCGATGGCGACTGACGCTGCGCGAACGATGGATGCGCGCGCGATGCATCCGCCGGCTGCCGGCGATGCGGCAATGCCGGGCGGCAACAGCGCCATGGATCCACGCACCGACTGGGCCGGCGTGATGCACGCAGCCGCTGGCGCGAGTCCGCGCATCGCGAGCCGCCGCGCTCGCGCGTCTCGACGCGGCCGTCACGCATTGGTCGCGCGAGCAGGTCCTCTACCTGATCTGGCGCAAACCATGGATGAGCGTTGCCCGCGACACTTACGTGTCGGCGACGCTGGCGAGAGCGGGACTCGACACGCTTCCGGTGGAATCCTCGCGCCGCTATCCTGAAATCGGCGACCACGATCTCGCATGGCAACGCGCCGATCGCATCCTGCTGTCGACTGAGCCGTACGCGTTTCGCCCGCGCGACGCAACGGCGCTGGCGCAGGCGACCGGCAAGCCGGTCACGCTGATCGATGGCGAATGGACGTCATGGTACGGCGTGCGCGCGATCGACGGCTTGCGCGGATTGGCTGGGCTCAGGCAATCGAAGTAGTCCAGACCGATTGCGCGGCAGGCCAGCCACTGCCGATTCGGCTGTTGCGTCCCATTAGGCGCCATGCAGCAGCATCGTGATCAGGACCGAGGAATCTTCAATTGCTTTCAGTGCGTGCGTCTCGCCACCCATTATGCAAATCAAATCGCCTACCCGCATCGATTGCGGCGTGCCGGCCACGGCAAGCTCGACGCTCCCGTCCAGGCATTGGACAGTCATCTCTCCGGGCACCTGATGGGGAGGCACCATCTCGCCGGCAAGCAGAACGGTGCGCGAGACTTCGAGATGGTTGGATTTGAACAATGTCTTCGTTGCGGTGGCGGATAGCTTGCCTTGAAGCGGACGAATATCAATCAGTTCGCCTGAAGACGCATGATGAATGGCCATGGGTACTCCCGAGGAAAATTAACGGCGATAGCGTCAAGCCTTGGATTTTTTGAGAGGAGCGCCTTTGTGCATCGCAACGTGATCGCCGACGTTGAATGAGTGTGCCATGATGGTTGACCTCCAGTCGGGGTGTCGCTTCCAAGTCGGGGTCTCGCATGGCGACGCCGAACTGTCGAGTATGTTTGCCGCGTTGCGCTTTCAGGCTCTTCGCCGTGAAGTATCGGTCGCCAGGGGTTCGCGCGTTGCGCGCCGTCGGCCCGCGACGCTCGGCCACGGCAGTCCATACCATTAACCAGGGGTCAACGCTCGAGCAGGTTGATTTTGTCTTTCACCAGGCCCCATGCCTCTGCATCGGGAGGGGGAGCTTTTTTCTCGATGATCGGCTTCCAGATCCTTGCCAATTCCATGTTTAACGCCACAAAGTGCGCCTGGTCTGCGGGAACGTCACAATCGGCAAATATCGCGTCGACTGGGCATTCCACGACACACAACGCGCAGTCGATGCAATCATCCGGCTCGATGGCGAGAAAATTCGGGCCATCGTGAAAGGCATCCGTAGGGCATACGACACAGCAGTCCGTGTATTTGCATTTGATGCAACTCTCGGTCACCACGTATGTCATGTCTTTCCCGACGATTCCGCCATGCGGCGACGTAAACGTGCAATCATGACTCGCATGGCATGCATTCCTCATCATAACCTGCAATTCGCATCGGCACGGTAGCGCCGGGTTGCACCGGGCGGTGAGGCTGGCGCGCCACGTCAAGGTCAGGTTGCCGCCGCATCATCTATCGAGTTGACCGCCGCAGCGAACAGCGGTATCGCGCCAGGCAATCGGATCTCGCGCGGGAGAGTATCGTCCCAGGTTATGCATAGTCGAACCTTGATCAATTGGCGGTAACTGACGCGATCGAACATGGATACTCAAAGAACGAAGGCAGGATCACGTGATCCGGCTGCTGCGCACGCCGAGCATGACGATGCGCTTCTCGATGAAGCACTAGGCGAGACGTTCCCGGCCAGCGATTCCATCGCCATCAGCTTTCAAAACGCGCCGCGCATCGACTCTGCCGCGAGCTCCGGCGCGACGATCTGTAATGGCGATGCTGGCGATCCTTCGGCAGCATCGAACCTGGCCGTGCGACCCACAATCCATGGCGGCGAAGATCTGCTCGTCGAACCACTGCTGCCTGCTGCGCGGGAGAGGCTTGTCACGATCGCGGATGATGCGCCCCTGATACAGGCTGCGAAGCTGCTGCGCACGGGGACCGATCTTGTGGTTGTATGCAGTCGCGAGGGTGCGCTGGCAGGCATCATTACCAAGACTGACGTGGTGGGTGTACTCGGCGACTGTCAGGGGGCCAGCTGCATGATGCAGGTTGCGTCAGTGATGACACGCGACGTCGTCGTCTGCGGATCGGGTGAGCTGCTTTTGGACGTCTGGTCGAGAATGAAGGCGCGCGGGTTGAAGAATATTCCGATCACGGACCACGAGGGACGACCGATAGGCGTGCTCAACGCGCGAGATGCGCTGCAGGTTTTGTGGCGCGGGGTTGAGGACGAGGAATCGCTGCTTCGCGACTATGTAATGGGCATCGGGTACCGCTGAACCGCGATTTGGCGGAATATGGATTTTTCAGAATGCGAGGCCGTCGATTCACTCGGCTTCGCGATGCGCTGCGCATTCCGGCGTGGTGCCGGCCAATCGGACAACGCGCGCAGCGAAATGTGCCTTGATCGCCGCCGTGGCCTGCATCCGCTGGTGGCGCGAGCGTTCCAGCAGGCCCACTTCGCGCGACACGTTGACCCCTGGAATGCCTATCACGCGCAGTGCCGTGTCGCTCTTCCATTGGACATTGGCAAGGCGTGGCACGATCGAGATACCGAAGCCGGCGCGCACGAGCTCGATGATCGCCTCGACCGAATTGAGCTCCATTTCGTCGCGTACCTTGACCCCCGCCTGGCGCAACGCGTTGCGCACCAGGTAGCCGGTCCACGTCTGACGGTCGAAGCGGATGAAAGGCGCCTCGTGCAGCATCCGCAGCGCCGTCCGCGGCAGCTCGAAATGCGGCCGCACCGGCACGATCAGCACCATCGGCTCGGAGTACAACAACGTCCATGCGAGGCCGGACGCGAGTGCATGCGGTGGCCGCGTGACGACTGCCGCGTCGAGTCCGCCATCGTCGACTTTCTGCGCGAATTCACGCGACATGCCGGCGAACAGCCGCACGTCGAGCTGTGGATGATCGTGCTTCAGCGCCCACAGCGCGTCGGCGAAAGCGCCCATCAGCGCGGACACCAGTGCGCCCATCACCAACGTGCCGGACAGGTTGTCCCCGCCGCGGCGGGCTGCGAGCGCCTCGTAGCGCGCGAGGATTTCGCCGACGGCCAACGTGGCTTCGCGACCGGCGGTATTGAGCACAACCGACCGCGGCCGGCGATCGAACAGCGCGATGCCCAGATCCTCTTCGAGTGCTTTCATCTGCAGCCCGACGGCGGCGGGCGTCAGCCCGAGCTCATGGGCCGCAGCGGTGAAGCTGCCAGTGCGCGCGACCGCGACGAATGCGTACAGCGAGCGTATCGAGGGCATTGGCCCGATGCCTTTCGAATCAGTGTTTAAGAAAGAATTACTTTATCTCAAATGACGAAGTATTGGCTTTTCTTTGACCTCCGCAAGTGCAACAATAAGCCTTTCATGAAGGTTTCAACCATGTTGCCGCTGCAGGTGTCGATCTGGCGCGGCCGCCAACAGGGCGGTTTCGTCGACTACGAGGTTCCGCGTCACGCGAGCCAGACCGTGCTCGACGTCGTCACGCACGTGCAGCGCCACCTCGAGCCTGCACTTGCGTATCGCTTCGCGTGTCGTGTCGGCATGTGCGGTTCGTGCGCGATGACGGTGAATGGCGTCGCGCGCTGGACGTGCCGCACGCACGTGGCCAAGGTCGCCAGCGGCGACCGTCTGCGCATCGCGCCGCTCGCCAACCTGCCGGTGG
>JBDTJK010000299.1:0-7510 GCA_039935875.1 Casimicrobiaceae bacterium | reverse complement strand
CATACATCACCGCGATCTCGTCGGCCAGGCCGGCCACCACCGACAGGTCGTGGCTGATCCAGATCAGCGACATGCCGCGCGCGGCGACGAGCTTCTGCATCTCGGACAGGATCTGCGCCTGGATCGTGACGTCGAGCGCGGTGGTCGGCTCGTCGGCAATGATCAGGTCGGGCCCGTGCAGCAGCGCGATCGCGATCGCCACGCGCTGGCGCATGCCGCCCGACAGCTGGTGCGGGTAGGCGCGCAGCCGGTCCTCGGGGCTCGGCATGCCGACCTGGGCGAGTGCATCGGCGGCCTGCCGACGCGCAGCGGCGTGGCTGACGCGAACATGCGCCTGCACCGCCTCGATCATCTGCGTGTCGATGCGCAGCACCGGGTTCAGTGTCGCCATCGGATCCTGGAAGATCATCGCGATGCGATTGCCGCGCAAGGCGCGCCGATCGGCTGCCGACATCTGCAGCAGGTCGCGGCCCTGGAACAGCACCTGCCCGCCTTCGACCCGGCCGGGTGGGTCGACCAGGCCCATGATCGAGAACCCGGTCACCGACTTGCCCGAGCCCGACTCGCCGACCAGCCCGAGCACCTTGCCGGGCGCGAGCGTGAACGACACGTCGTTGACCACCGGCAGCACGCCGTCGCGGGTGTGGAAGCGTGTGCGCAGGTCGCGCACTTCGAGCGTCGGCATTGCCGCGCCCTGGGTGGCGGCGCTCATCGCTGCAACCTCGGGTTCAGCACGTCGCGCAGCTGATCTCCGACCAGGTTGATGGCGACGATGGTCGCCAGCAGCGCCAGACCGGGGAAGAAGCTGATCCAGTACTCGTTGGACAGCAGGTATTGGTAGCCGTTGGCGATCAACAGGCCGAGCGACGGCTCGGTGATCGGCACGCCCAGCCCGAGGAACGACAGGGTGGCCTCGAGCGTGATCGCGCGCGCGACCTGAAGCGCGCCGATCACGAGCAGCGGCGGCAGGCAGTTGGGCAGGATATGGCCGCTCAGGATGCGCCAGGGCGGGATGCCCTGGCCGCGTGCCGCCTCGACGTATTCGCGGCGGATTTCCACCAGCGCCTGGCCGCGCACCGTGCGTGCGTAGTAGGCCCATTCGAGCAGCACCAGCGTCAGGATCACGTTGCCGACGCCCTTGCCGAGATAGGCCAGGATCATCAGCGCCATCAGGATGCTGGGAAAGGACAGCAGCAGGTCGACCAGCCGCATCAACACGGCGTCGACCTTGCCGCCGGCATAGGCCGCCAGCAGCCCGATGCTCGTGCCCAGGACGGCCGCGATCAGCGCCGAGCCCACGCCCACCAGCAGGCTGATGCGCAGGCCATAGACGATCGCCGAATACAGGTCGCGCCCCTGGCCGTCGGTGCCGAGCCAGTAGGTGTAGCCCGCGGCGCTGCTGACCGTGCCCGGTCGCAGCCGTGCGTCGAGCACGTCGAGCTGCATCAGGTCGTAGGGGTTCTGCGGCGTGATCCAGGGCGCCGCCAGCGCCGCCAGCGCCACCAGCGCCAGCAGCACCAGCCCGGCGACGGCCACGCGAGAGCGCAGGAAATCGGCGGCCACGCGCCACCAGATCGAATGCTCGTCGAAACGACGGACCTTCTGGGCAGCGCTCACCGTGCACCCTCCAGGCGCACCCGCGGGTCGAGCACCTTGTAGAGGACATCGACGACGAGGTTCAGGGTCACGAAGATGACCACCACCACCATCAGGTAGGCGACGATGACGGGCCGGTCCAGGCTATTGATGCTGTCCAGGATCAGCTTGCCGGCGCCGGGCCAGGCGAAGATCGTTTCGGTGACGACCGCGTAGGCGATCGTCGAACCCAGCTCCAGCCCCAGCACCGTCACCAGCGGGATCAGGGTGTTGCGCAGCACATGCACCAGCATCACCCGCGAAGGCGACAGGCCCTTGGCACGCGCGAACTTGACGAAGTCCTGTGGGAGCACCTCGCGCACGCCGGCGCGCGTGAGCCGCAGCACCAGCGAGATCTTGAACAGCGCCAGGTTGAACGCCGGCAGCACCAGGTGCTGCAGGCCGTCGAGCGTCAGGAACGACCACTGCACGCCCAGAAACTCGCGCGTCGCGCCGCGGCCGCTGGCGGGCAGCCAGCCGAGCTGCACGCTGAACACCATGATCAGCATCAGCGCGACCCAGAACGTCGGCAGCGAGAAGCCGACGATGCTGGCCGCCATCACGGCCTTGGCCAGCGGATGCTCGGGTTTCATGCCCGCGAAGAGACCCAGTGGCACGCCGATCAGCACTGCCAGCAGGAGCGCGCCGACGGCCAGCTCCATCGTCGCCGGCAGCCGGTGCAGGATCAGGCGGATCGCGTCCTCCTGGTAGACAAAGCTCTTGCCCAGGCTGCCGTGCAGCGCGCCGTCGACGAAGGCCAGGTACTGCCGCCACAAGGGCTGGTCGAGCCCGAGCCGGTGAATGGCCTGCAGACGTTCCTGCTGGTTCAGGTCTTCGCCGATCAGGATGTCGACCGGGTTGCCGATGGCATGCAGGCCGACGAAGACGATCAGCGTCATCAGCGCCACCACCACGGCCGCCTGAACGAGCCGACGAAGCAACCAGCCGGTCACCGGACGCCCTCGTCGTAGATGGGGAACTCGGCCGGCGTCCATTCGTCGCCGAACAGTTCGGGCTCGGCGAAGCGCTGCATGGCGTCGAAGTGGAGCGTCACGTCTTCGGCGAGCAACTGCGCGGCCAGGCCGCGTGCCAGCCGCTGCGCGCCGTCGCTGATCTGCGGGATGTCGCCCGTGGCCGCGCCATGTGAAAGCACGGCCGCATAGTTGAAGCAGTGAACGCGCGACAGACCGGGGCAGGCACCGGGCGACTTTTCCTGGAACTCGAACAGCGGGCCCAGATCGGGCGAGGCATCGAGCTCGGCGTCGTCTTCGCCGGCAGGCGGCGTGAAGCGGTCCTGCCACAAGCGGACGTGGGGTGCGAACGATGCGAACTCCGTGCGAAGGGCCCAGTCGGTGCGAAAGCCGGTGCAGAAGATCAGCCGGTCGGCGACAAGCGGGCCTTTGGCGGTGTCGACTCGCAATGCGCCGTCTTCCCTCTGCACCACGCGCTGCACAGGCGCACCGAGATGGAAGAACGCATTCGGGTGGCGCGACACGCGCAGCGTGCTGCCGTGCGGCGGTGGCACCTGCTGCACGTTGATGTAATGACGCAAGCGCCACTTCCAGGCGTCGGGCAGGGTCCAGAACCCGTGCGCCATGCCGGGGCTGCCGGCACCTTTGCCCTTGTTGACGCGCGGCAGGTCGTGGCGGCGGATCAACAGGTCGACACGCCCGGCGCCGCCTTCCAGCGCCGTGGCGGCCGCGTCCATCGCCGATGCGCCGCCGCCGATGACGGCCACGCGCAAGCCGCGCAGCGACGCGCCATCCCATTCGTCGGACGAGTGATGCCAGCACTCCCGCGGCAGTGCGCGGGCCCAGTCCGGGACCCAGGGGCCACCGAGGCCGTCGCGGCCGGTGGCCAGCACGACATGGCGGGCCAGCACGCGATAGCTGCGGCCCCCTTCGGCCTCGTCGACCACGTCCAGCTGCACCACGCCGTCGATGCGCGGGTGCACCGCGCGCACCTGCTGCCGGTTGCGCAGGTCGAGCCCCATCACGCGCCGATACCAGCGCAGGTAGTCGGCCCATTGCAGACGCGGAATCTTGTCCAGCGCGTCCCAGGCGACAAGGCCGAACTGGGCTTCGAACCAGGCGCGGAAGGTGAGCGCCGGCAGACCCAGCGCCGGTCCTGTCAGCTCCTTCGGCGAGCGCAGCGTTTCCATGCGCGCCGTCGTCGCCCAGGGGCCTTCGAAGCCCTCCGGTGCGCGGTCGAAGATGACGGCCTGCACACCCAGGTGGTTCAGCGACGCGGCCAGCGCGAGCCCGGCCATGCCACCGCCGACGATGGCCGTGTCGAGCACGTCGCCGCGTGCCGATTCAGGCACCCAGCGCCGCGCGGGCAGGCCCAGCCACTGCAGATCCTGACGCAGCCGTGCCTCGAGCGCGGGCAGGCCAGCGGGGGTGGCCACGGGCGCGGCGGCGATCATCGAGCCGATCCCTTGGCCGCCCGCGCGCGGCGCGGCGAGACGCCGTGGGACGCGCCGTCGTGCAACAGCCGCCCATGGTCGGCGACGTCGTGCTGCTGGAAGCCGGGCAGCGCCGAGGCGGCTTGCAGCAGCGCGTCGGCCAGCGCCTGCACAGGACCCGTCAGGGCCGGCGACTGCGGCGTGATGACGCCGAAGAAGAAGGGAATGTCGGTGTCGATCGGCCTCACCACGAGGCCCGGCAGCGGCGCGCCGTGGGCCGTCAGCGGCTCCAGCACCGCCACACCCAGGCCGGCGCGCACGAGAGCCTGCGCGTTGATGGACGAATTGGTCTCGATCAGCGCGGCGCGGCGCTCGGGCGCGCGCCCGGCCTGCGCCAGCTCGGCATCGAGGCGGTGTCGCAGGCGGAAAGGATTGCTCATGGTGATGAGGCGCCGTTGCGCCAGCGCAGCCAGCGGCACGGTCGCCTGTGCCGCCAGCGGATCGCCCGCCGGCAGCACGGCGACGCAGTCGAGCTGGCCGATCCAGTGCACCTCCAGGCCGCGGTGCTCGAGTGGCAGGCTGCAGACCCCCAACTGGACGGCGCCGGTGAGGACGGCATGCAGCACCTGCTCGGGTGCAGCCGTGCGCAGCTGGATCGGCGCCGGTCCGGTCTGCTGCTCGACCTGACTCAGCGCCTGCGGCAGCAGGCCGACCGCCAGCGCCGACGTGGCGGCGAGCAGCAGCGGCTGGGCGTCACCGCGCGCGATCTCGGCGGCGCGGATGTGGATCTGCCGCAGCCCGGCCAGCGCGCGCTCCGCGTCTTCGCGGAGCAGGAAACCTTGCGCGGTGGGCGTCACGCGCGGGCCGTTGCGGGCAAACAGCGGGTAGCCGATCTCGGCTTCGAGTTCCTGCACCAGTCGGGTGACGGCCGGCTGCGAGCGCGCCAGCAGCCGCGCGGCAGCGGTGATGCTGCCGGTGGACATCACCGCCGTGAAGGCTTCGAGTTGGCGGAGTTCCATGTTGAAGCATGCGATTCTTGCATCCTTTGCCGGATAGCATGCCAATGGCAAATACTAGGTCGCCTCAGGTCTGTCTCAATGGCAGCGCCGTGGTGGACTTGATCTGCTCCATCGAGAAGGCCGAAGACACGCCCGAGAGTTTTGCGGTGCGGATCAACTTCTTGTAGAACGCGTCGTAGCCTTCGATGTCGGTCGTGACGACCTTCAGCAGGTAGTCGACGTCGCCACTCATGCGGTGGAATTCCTGCACCTCGGGCAGGGTGACCACCGCGGCAGCAAAGCGCTGCAGCCACGCTTCGTCGTGCTGACCGGTGCGCACGCTGACGAACACCGTCACGCCGAGCCCGACCTTCTTGCGGTTGACGATGGCTACGCGTCTCTCGATGTAGCCCTCGTCCTCGAGCCGCTTCACGCGCTTCCAGCATGGCGTGGTCGACAGTCCGATGCGCTCGCTCAGGGCGGCGGTCGACAGGGTGCCGTCTTCCTGGAGCGCTTCGAGCAAGGCCTGATCGTATCTGTCGAGTAGATTCATTTGGCTGTTTGCGGCATTTGGAGAATGGCGCATTCTATGAAGGCCTGTTTGCAAGGCTGAAATGGAACGATTTTCCGCGCTCGCGACACCAGAATTCTTCGTCAATCTCTACGAGTCCCGCCGTGCCCCCACAGATCTACCTCGACAGTAACGCCACCAACGCCGTCCTGCCGCAAGCCGTGGCCGCAGCCCGCGAGGTGATGGAGCAGCGCTACGGCAACCCGAGCAGCACGCATCTGGCCGGGCTGCGCGCCAAGGCCTTGCTGGAGGCCGTGCGTGAGCGCGCCGTGCGCGTGCTCGGCGCGGGCGACGGTCGCCTGATGTTCAACAGCGGCGCCACCGAAGGCATCCACACCGCGGTGCTGTCGGCGCTGGTGGACCTGCGCGAGCGCCGCGATGCCGGCCGACCCATCGGACGCTGGCTCGTGTACGGCGCGACCGAGCACAAGGCGGTGCCGGAAAGCCTGGCCCACTGGAACCGCCTGCTGGGCCTCGATCTCGACATCCTGGCGCTGCCGGTCGACGGCGAAGGTCGCCACGACCTCGCCCGCCTGCGCGCGCTGGCGCCGGACACGGCGCTGTTGTGCACGATGGCAGCGAACAACGAAACCGGCGTCATCTCCGACCTGGTGGGCATCGAGCAGTGCTTGCTCGCCAGCGGCAGCGCCGCCCTGTGGCTGGTCGATGGTGTGCAGGCGCTGGGCAAGCTGCCCCTGAAGCTGGCCGCCACGCGCATCGACTACGCGCCGTTTTCCGGCCACAAGCTGTACGCACCCAAGGGCATCGGCCTGCTTTACGTGCGCGCGGGCGCGCCGTTCACGCCGCTGATGGTCGGCGGCGGGCAGGAAGCGGGCTGGCGGTCGGGCACCGAGAACATGGCCGGCATCGCCGCCTTGGGCGCCGTGCTGGCGGCGCTCGATGACGGGCAGACCTTCCGCAGCCTGCCGCAGCTGGCGGCCTGGCGCGACCAGATCGCCGCTGCGCTGATCAACGCCTTCCCGGGGCTGTGCTTCAACACACCGTTCGACAAGTCCTTGCCGACGACGCTCAACTTTTCGGTGCCCGGCCTGGCCAGCCAGGAGTTGCTGAACCTGTTCGACGCAGCCGGGCTGCGCGTCAGTGCCGGCAGCGCCTGTTCGTCCGGCCGGGCCGAGCCCAGCCCAGTGCTGGAGGCGATGCAGATGCCGCTCTGGCGTAGCGCTTCCGCGATCCGCCTGTCGTTCGGGCCGCGGGTGGACCTCGCCACCATCGCCGCCGCTTGCGATGCGATTGCTCGATGCGGGCGAGCGCTGCAGAGCGGGCGCGCCACCGCGCAGGTCGGCGACAACGATGTGGCGGCGGTGGCCGTCGAGTCGGCCGTCGACATGGCGATCGCCGACACCCCATCGCTCGATGGCTTCCTGCACCGCCATCCGGACACGCTGCTGGTCGACGTGCGCGAGCCGTACGAACACGACGCCGGCGGTGGCCTTAGGATGCTCGGATTCACCGCACTCAACGTGCCCATGGCCAGATTGAGCGCGCATGCGGAGCGCTGGCTGCTGCTGCCCTCGCCGCCGCTGGTCTTCATCTGCAAGAGCGGTCGGCGCGGGCATCAGGCTGCGGCCTGGATGCGTGACCGCGGCCACGCGCAGGCCTGGTTTCTGGCCGGCGGGCTCACGGCCCTCGGCGCCTGAACGGCAGCCGTCGAGATCGACCTGCGAGCAAACGTTCAGCGACCGCTGAAAGCGCTTCTTGCCAGGACGCAGGCGCTGGAAAGAAGAAGGGCCTCCGAAGAGGCCCTGAAGATTTTCTGGTGGAGCTGGGGGGAATCGAACCCCCGTCCGAAAGCCTTTGTCAGGCAGATCTACACGCTTAGCTGGCTGATTTGTATTTAATGCCTCGGGTCGCGCAGCAGCACGCTACCTTCGGCACGAGTCA
>JBDTJK010000298.1:0-20978 GCA_039935875.1 Casimicrobiaceae bacterium | reverse complement strand
ACTGCGTCACGCGGCTCGCCGTCGTAGCTGCGCAGCAGCGCGCGCACCATCTGGAAGTCGAGCGAGTCGGGAACCTGGCGATAGGGATACGCCTGCGCGCGCGCCTGAGCCTCCGCAATGCGTTCCGCCGTCACCGGATGCGTGCGCAGGTAGCTCGGCGCGTTGCCGTCCGAGAAGCGCGTCGCGTCCTGCATGCGCTTCATGAACGTGCCCATCGCGGTGACATCGAAGCCGCCGGCTGCCAGGCGCTGGAATCCGATACGGTCGGCTTCGTATTCGTTGGCTCGCGTGAAATTGATCTGCTGCTGGATCGACAGCGCCTGCGCGGAGGCGAGCGCGGCCTGCGCGGCCTGGCCGCCCGAGCTGCTGCCAGACTTGGCCGCAAGCACTGCCAGCGCAAGCGCACCCAGCGTCATCAGCAACGTATCTTTCTGGCCCGCGATCATGCGCGCGATGTGGTGCTGCGTGACGTGCGAAATCTCGTGTGCGAGGACGCTGGCAAGCTCGGATTCCGTTTGCGTCAGCTCGATCAGGCCGGTGTAGACGCCGACGAAACCGCCCGGCAGCGCAAACGCATTGATCTGTGCATCGGAGATGGCGAAAAAGTGGAAATCCATGCTCGTGTCGGGCACGGCTGCCACCAGCCGTTGCCCAAGGTCGTTCAGGTAATCCGTAACCTCGGGGTCATCCATGATGGCGCCCGACATCCGCGCCTGGTGGATCACCGCCTCGCCGATCTTGCGTTCGTCTGCCGGCGACAGCGCGGACTGCGACGAATCGCCGAGCTCGGGCAGTACCAGCGTGCTTGGCGGGAATGCGACCGACGAGGGTGCCAGTGCAGCGGGTGCGGGTGGCCGCACCGAGCCGGAAAATACCGATTGCGCGAACGAGGGCGCAACCGCGCCGGGAGCGACCGGCAGTAACGCGATGCACAGCACGAGCACAGTGGCGAGCGGGCGCACGCTGCCACTGCGCGACGCGCGGGTCGGATGCCGGGAAGTAGTCGCCATGCGGTTCGCCATCGGAAGTGCCATGCGCAACGGAGGTCCATCGGACGGCGATATCGGAGCCGCGCGAGATGCTAAGATGCCGCCGCCCGCGATGGGTTCAACCGGCGCACTCGCGCGCGACGAAATCAATGCCCAGCAAACTCAAGGAAAAGGCTCCAGCGGCCGAGGCGACCGCCCATTTTACGCATTTCGACGAGGCGGGCGCTGCGCGCATGGTCGACGTCGGCGACAAGGCCAGCACACGGCGCGTCGCGCGCGCCGGCGGACGCATCTCGATGCTGCCGGCGACGCTGGCGCTGATTGCGTCCGGCGGCAGCCGCAAGGGTGACGTGCTGGCGGTTGCGCGTATTGCGGCGATCATGGCCACCAAGCGCACGTCGGAACTGATCCCGCTGTGCCATCCGCTGGCGCTGACCCATGTAGGCGTCGAATTCACTCTTGATAGCGCGAGCGCCAGCGTGGCGATCGAGGTGACCTGCGAAACGCACGGACCCACCGGTGTCGAGATGGAAGCGCTGACCGGCGCCGGCATCGGCCTGCTGACGATCTACGACATGTGCAAGGCCGCCGACCGCGCAATGCGCATCAGCGATGTGGCCCTGCTGGAAAAGTCCGGCGGCAAGTCGGGTCACTACCGCGCGGCGTCAAAGGCGAGGCGGCGGACCTGACGGGCGAGTGGTCCAACCACTTGACCACCGGGCCCGACGGCAGTAGAGTCCACGCCCATGTCGTCGACCGCGCGCATTCCAGCAATGGACAATAGACGTGCGGCGCACCCGGCGTGCCAATCGATCGCACGCCAATCCTGAGGAGCGCTGTGCCACTGACCACGGTCGAGCCGACCAGGCTCTATCGCCAGATCGTCGGACAGATCGCGAAGCTGATCGCCAGCGGTGAATTCGCGACCGGTGGACGCCTGCCGAGCGAACGCGAACTGTCGGCGCTGCTTGGCGTGTCGCGCACTTCAGTGCGCGAGGCGATCATCGCACTCGAAATGTCGGGCCTGGTCGAGGTGCGCGTGGGCACCGGTATTTTCGTCACCGAGCGCCTGCCGCGTTCGCGTTTTCCGTCGGCGGCCGCCAAAGCGTCGGAGGATGGCGGACTGTCGCCGTTCGAACTGCTGGCGGCGCGGCGCACGATCGAGGGAGAGATCGCGGCCATGGCTGCCGCGAATGTGCGCCGCGCGGACATCGACGCGCTCAGCCAGACGCTGGTGACGATGCGCGAGCATGCGGCCGACCATGCGCGGCGCGATGCTGCCGACCGCGCCTTCCACATTCGCATTGCCGACATTTCGCGCAACAGCGCGCTCACCTGGGTGGTGGGATCGCTGTGGGACCAGCGCCATGGTGATATCTTCACGCGGCTGGAAACGCGATTCCACACGGCCGAGCTGCGCGCGTGCACGCTAAAGGATCACCAGGGAATCATCGACGCCCTTGCCGCGCACGACGCAGACTCGGCGCGCAAGGCGATGCACCGTCACCTATCGCGCGTCACGCGCGAATTCCAGCGACATTGGGAAGGCGACAGCGCGCAAGCCGCGCCGGTGCCTGCCCGCCGAAGTCGGCGAGCACGCGGATCCACCGCGGCGCGCCGCGAAACCTGAAGGAGGAGACGCATGTTCTCGAAATTGAAAGTCGCAACCGCATTGTCGGCCCTGGCAATGTTTGCGGCGGTGCCGACGGCCAGCGCGCAGGTACCCGCGCTGCCGACGAGCCCCGTCACGCTCAACATCGTCGACGTGGCAGGCAACCTTGCGCTGACGCAGGGCGCGATCGAAGCCTACCGTGACAAGAATCCGAAGCTGGTGTCGAAGATCACGTTCACCAAGGCCACGGCGCCGGAACTTCCGGGCAAGCTGAAGGCGATGCAAGGAGCGGGGCGCAGCGACATCGACCTCGTGCTGACCGGCACCGATGCGCTGGCCGCCGGGATCGACCAGAAACTATGGATTCCGATCCTGCCGCAGTACGCATCGAAGTTCCCGGGACTGATGGGAAACTATCTTCCGGCCGCGGCGAAAATGCAGGCACTGGCCGACAACGATGCCCTGATCGTGACGTTCATGCCCGCGGGCCCGCTAGTGGAATACAACCCGGACAAGGTCAAGAATCCCCCGACAACGCCTGCGGAACTGCTCGCGTGGTGCAAGGCGAACCCTAATCGCCTGATTTATGCACGTCCTGCCAATTCCGGTCCCGGCCGCACGTTCATCATGGGACTGCCCTATATCCTGGGCGACAAGGATCCGAAGGATCCGGTGCATGGCTGGGACAAGACCTGGGCGTATCTCGAACAGCTAAACAGCTGCATCGAGTACTACCCCACCGGCACCGGTGCCGTGATGAAGGAACTAGGCGAAGGCTCGCGCGACATCACGCTGACGATGACCGGCTGGGATCTGAACCCGCGCATCATGGGCATCGTGCCGAAGTCGTTCAAGGTGGTGCCGTTCAAGGGCATGACCTGGGTCAACGATGCGCATTACATGGCGATCCCCAAGGGTGTTGAACCGGCGAAGATCGCCGTGGTACTCGACCTGATGAAGTACATGCTGACGCCCGAGGCTCAGGCGCGCACCTACGACAAGGGCTATTTCTATCCGGGTCCGGCGGTGAAGGATGTGCCGTTGTCGATGGCGCCGAAGGAGAGCCAGGACGCGATCAACGAATTTGGTCGCCCGGAGTACGCTGGCTGGATCAAGGAATTTCCGCACACCCAGTCGCTGGGACCGCAGGCGCAGGTCGACGCGTTCCGCATCTGGGACGAAAAGGTCGGCGCCAAGATCAAGAAATAAACGCGCAACACGCAGTCGAACGCTCCGGCCCCCCTTGGGCGCCGGAGCGTTCGCTGCGCCGGAATCGAAATCGAGCATCGCAAAACTGGCCTTTCCTACATCGCATGAAACTCGATTTCAAGGAGCTTCGGCTCGACAAGGTCACGCGCCGCTTCGCGCATGCCGATGGCCGCGCAATCGCTGCGCTGGACGGCCTCTCGCTGACCATTCCGCGCGGCGAATTCGTTGCGTTGCTGGGACCATCGGGCTGCGGCAAGTCGACGGCACTCAATTGCATTGCAGGACTGCTGGCACTTTCCGACGGCAGCATTCACCTCGACGAATTGCGCATCGACGTGCTCGCGCCCGAGGCGCGCGGATTCGGCATGGTGTTCCAGAATTACGCGCTGTTCCCGCACATGAACGTGCGGCGCAACATCGGCTTCGGATTGCGGATGCGCGGCATACCCGACGGCGAAGCTGCGTCGCGGATCGACGCTGCACTGAAACTCGTCCAGCTCGCCGGGCACGAAGACAAGCTGCCTGGACAATTGTCCGGCGGCCAGCAGCAACGCGTGGCGATCGCGCGCGCGATCGTCGTCGAGCCCCCGCTGGTGCTGATGGACGAACCGCTGTCCAACCTTGACGCCAAGCTGCGCCTTGAGATGCGTTCGGAGATCCGACGTATCCACCGCAACCTCGGCCGCTCGACAATCTATGTGACACACGACCAGGATGAGGCGTTGTCGCTCGCCGATCGCATCGTGGTGATGAAGGATGGCATGGTGCGCCAGGTGGCCGCGCCGGCCGAGGTCTATGGCAATCCCGCCGATCTCGAAGTCGCGCGATTCATGGGCTACCGCAACGAGATCGCGCTGACGGTCGAGCGGCGCGGCGGCGAAGGCACGGTGGTAGCAGGCCAGGGCCTCACGCTGATTGGCACGGCGAAAGGCGATCTTCCGCCCGGGACGCGAGTGCGCGCTGCGCTGCGACCCGACGAAATAGAACTCGGCGACGGTCCGAATGCGATCGAGGGCACCGTCGAATCGCTGGAATACGGCGGCCGCGACTCATTGGTCGACATCGTGACGCAGGGCGGGGTGCACCTGCACGTGCGCTCGGCGTCTGCCGTCAAGGCCGGCGATAACGTACGCGCAACCGTTCCGGTTTCGCGCCTGCTGCTGTACCGCGACGCTGGCGCATGAATACGCCCGGCCTCGCTGGTGCCGACCGCACGCCGTGGCTCGCGGCGCCTTCGGCCATCTTCCTGCTGACGCTGTTCATCTATCCGTGCGCGTATGGCCTCTGGCTTTCGTTCATGCCGAAGGATGGCGGCATGCTGGCCAACTACGCGAAGTTCTTTTCGTCGGATCGTCTGTGGCCGACGATGTTCACCACGCTCAAGCTCGCGCTGCCGGCAACGCTGATCAACATCGGAATCGCTCTGCCGATCGCCTACCGGATGCGGATCAAGACACCCAAGCAGAAATGGATCACCACCGCGTTGGTGGTGCCAATCACGCTCGGCACTGTTCTGGTTGCAGAAGGCATGCTGACCTATTTCGGTCCGCGAGGTTGGGTCGCGCAGGTGCTGCAGGCGCTGCACCTCTATGACGGCCCGATCCGCCTGACGCATAACTACACGGGCGTGCTGATTTCGCTGGTCATCTCCGGCTTCCCGTTCGCGTTCCTGCTGCTGCTGTCGTATGTGACCGGCATCGATCCGGTCCTCGGTCGTGCGGCCGCGACACTGGGCGCCGGACCATGGCAGCAATTTCGCGAGGTCTACCTGCCGTTGCTGGTCCCCGGGCTTGCGATCTGCTTCTGCCTCGCGTTCGTGCAGGCTTATTCGGTGTTTCCATCGGCCGTGCTGCTGGGGGCGCCGGCGGGGCCGACGCGCGTGATCTCGATCGCCGCGTACGAGGCGGCCTTCGAGCAATACGATTACCCACTTGCATCGGCGATCGCGATGATGATGGGGCTGGCGCAGCTCGTGGTCGTCGTCGGCGTATTGGCGTTGCGCAGGCTCGTCTATCGCGGGCCGGTTACCGGAGGCAAAGGATGAGCGCGACCGTCAGCGCTGCTGCGGGCGCGACCGGGCGCAGGGCTTCAACGCGTTTCTGGCCGCGCGCGTGGAACTTCACGCTGTATACCCTGATGGCTATATTCCTGGCCAACGTTGGCCTGATGATCGCGACCGTGGCGGTCAATTCGTTTGGCAAGATATGGCGGGGAACCTGGTTTCCGCAGGGGTGGACGTTCAACTGGTATGCCGAGGCATGGCGGGAGTTTCAGCTTTACGACTTGTTGATCGTGACCTTCGAGGTGATGTTCGCGGTCGTGCTGCTGTCTGTCCTCCTCGGCGTGCCCGCCGCGTATGCGCTCGCGCGCCGCGATTTTCGCGGCAAGCGCTGGCTGCTGTTCCTGTTCCTTCTGCCACTGCTGATCCCACCGATCACCTACGGTATTCCACTTGCCACCGTCATGTACCAATGGCACCTGGCCGGCTCCATCTGGGGCGTGATCCTGGCGAACCTGATCCCGGCACTGCCGTTCGTGATCCTGGTGATGACGCCATTCATCGAGCAGATCGATCCCAATCTCGAGTCTGCGGCACGTGTGTTCGGCGCGCGTACACCGCAGATATTCCTGTATGTGCTGGCGCCATTGCTCGCGCCGGGAATCCTCGCCGCGGCGCTGCTTGTGCTGGTGCGCACCGTGGCGATGTTCGAATTGACGTTCCTGACTGCGGGACCGGATTCGCAGACGCTGGTGGTGGCGTTGTACTACGCGATGTTCGCGCCGGGCGTGCGTACGTCGCAGTCGGTCGATGCGATGGCCATGGTGTACATGGCGGTGACACTGGTGTGGCTGCTCATCGCGTTGCAATTCGTCAACCCGACCCAGCTCGTCAGCCGCGTCAAGGATCATCCGCAGCCGGGGTGACGCTCACCACCTGCTCGAACGTCGCTCATGCAATCGCTGAATCTCGCAACGCTGCCGTCGTTGCCAAAATCCGTCGTACGGCCCGCGTACGACCCGGCGCAGGTCGCCGTCGGCATCGTGCACCTCGGTGTCGGCGCGTTTCATCGCGCGCACCAGGCGGTGTACACCGACGCGCTGCTCGCACGCGACCCGCGCTGGGGCATTTGCGGTGCGTCGCTGAAGACGTCGCGCGCGATTGCCGGCCTCGACGCGCAGGACGGTCTGTACAGCATCCTGTGGAAGGACGGCGGCGGCACGCGTGCGCAGGTGATCGGCGCATTGCGCGAGCTGCGTTTCGCCGGCGACGACCGTGCGGGCCTGGTCACGCGCATGGCAGATCCGCGTGTGTGCGTGGTGTCGCTGACGGTCACCGAAAAGGGCTACTGCCACCTGCCGGCCACTGGTGCGCTCGACTTCGATCATCCGGATATCGTCGCCGACCTCGCACATCCCGACGTGCCGGTGTCGGCGCCGGGCACGCTGGTGGCGGCGATCGCCGCGCGTCGCGCGGCCAATGCGGGTGCGCTCAATATCATCTGTTGCGACAACTTGCCGCACAACGGCAGGACGCTGCGCGGATTGGTGGGCGAGTTCGCGCAGGCGCGCGACCCGTCGCTGCTGGCGTGGATCGATGGCAACGTGGCGTTTCCGGACACGATGGTCGACCGCATCGTGCCCGCCACCACGGCAGGCGACATCGCGGAGGCCGCACGCATCCTCGGCGTCGACGATACGGCAGTGGTATGCGCCGAGCCGTTCGGCCAGTGGGTGATCGAAGATCGCTTCGCGGCCGCGCATCCGCCGTGGGACGCGGCAGGCGCCCAGTTCGCGACGGATGTCGGCGTATACGAAACGATGAAGTTGCGCCTGCTCAACGGCAGTCACTCCGCGATAGCCTATCTCGGTTTCATGTCGGGCTATCCTACGGTGTGGCAGGCGGCGGGAGACCCGCTGCTCGCCCGCTACATCGGCGCAATGATGCGTGACGAAATCGTGCCCACGCTGAAAGCACCGCCGGGCGTTGACCTCGCCGCGTACTGCGCAGAACTGCTGGCGCGCTTTCGCAACAGTGCGTTGCCACACCGGACGCAGCAGATCGCCATGGACGGTTCGCAGAAGCTGCCGCAACGGCTGCTGGCGACGGTTCGCGATTGCCGGCGCCTCGGCGTGCCGTTCCCGCGACTCGCGCTGGCGGTGGCGGGCTGGATCCGCTACGCAAGCGGGCGCGACGAAGCTCAACGGACGATCGACGTCGTCGATCCACAGCAACCGCTGTTCGCGCGCATTGCCGCGAGCAACGGCGACAACGCCGCGGCGCTTGCCGACGCCTTCATCGACCTGCGCGCGATCTTCGGCGACCTGGCCGACGACGCGACGTTGCGTGCGCAGGTGCGTGCCGACGTCGTGCGTCTGATGCGCGACGGCACGCGCGCGACGCTTGCGCGCTTGCCCTGAATCCCGAACAATCACTCCATCATGCACCCACTGAAGCTCAATCCAGACCGGCTGTTCCCTGCCGGCACCGGTACGCGCAATCTGGCTCGCAAGCTGTATTCGACGGTCGAACGGCTGCCGATCATCAGCCCGCATGGGCACACCGATCCGCAGTGGTTCGCCGACGATGCGCCATTCAGCGATGCCAGCGCGCTGTTCATCACGCCTGACCACTATGTGTTCCGCATGCTCTACAGCCAGGGGGTGCCGATGGAGGACCTGGGCATCCCACGCGTCGACGGCGGACCGGTGGAGGCCGACGCGCGCAAGATCTGGCGTACGTTCGCTGCAAACTATCATTTGTTTCGCGCCACGCCGTCGCGGCTGTGGCTCGATCACGCGTTCGCGACGATCTTCGACCTCGACCAGCGCCTCGATTCGCAGACGGCGGATGCGTACTTCGATCGCATCAACGACTGCCTGGCACGCCCCGAATTCCGCCCGCGCGCGCTGTTCGAACGTTTCAACATCGAAGTGCTGGCCACCACCGAATCGCCGCTGGACCAGCTGACGCATCATCGCAAGATCCGCGACAGCGGCTGGACGGGGAGGGTGGTCACCGCGTATCGCCCGGATTCGGTGGTCGATCCCGAGTTTCCCGGCTTTCGCGACAACATCACGCGCCTGGGCGGGTTGACCGGCGAAAACACGATGCGCTGGAATGGCTACCTGGCTGCACATCGTGTGCGCCGCGGCTATTTCAAGTCGATGGGTGCGACGTCCACCGATCACGGGCATCCGTCGGCGCGCACGTTCAACTTCGACGCAGCGCAATGCCAGCGCCTGCTGGATCGCGCGATGGACGGCTCGATCACCAGCGAGGAGGCCGAGGCGTTTCGCGGACAGATGCTGACCGAGATGGCAGCGATGAGCGTCGATGACGGACTGGTGATGCAGATCCACCCGGGCAGCCTGCGCAACCACAATGCCAAGGTGCTGCGCGAGTTCGGCCGCGACAAGGGTGCCGACATGCCGACTCGGACCGATTACGTGCGTGCACTGTTGCCGCTGCTGGAGAAATTCGGCAACGACCGGCGCCTGACGCTGATCCTGTTCACGCTGGACGAGACGAGCTACTCGCGCGAGCTTGCGCCACTGGCCGGCCACTATCCGTCGCTGAAGCTCGGACCGCCGTGGTGGTTCCACGACAGCGTCGAAGGCATGCAGCGTTTCCTGTCGTCGGTGGTGGAAACTGCGGGTTTCTACAACACTGTCGGCTTCAACGACGACACGCGCGCGTTCATGTCAATCCCCGCGCGCCACGACGTCTGGCGGCGGGTCTGCTGCCGCTTTCTTGCGAGCGCCGTCCTCGAGAACCGGCTCGAGGAAGACGAGGCGTTCGAGCTGGCGCCCGAGCTTGCCTACGGCTTCGCCAAGAAAGCGTACCGCCTGTAATCGCAGTCGAAAGGCGGACGTGGAATGGCCCGCTCGTCCTTGCCGCGCTTCGCGGTTTGCGACCCGAAAGCCCTCGGAGACCCACACTCATGAACAACGACGCGGCGCTGCTGCTCGGCCGGATCCTGATTGCGCTACTGTTCGTACCGGGCGGGTTCGGCGCCGCAGCAGGCGCCAACAAGATCAGATTTTTCAAGAACATGGCGATCTGCGGCGGACCGTTGTTCGCCTACGTTGCCGGCCCGCGGCGCTATGGTTGACAAAGGCCAGCTGCGCAGCCGGCAGCGGCAGACGGCGATGCCTGGCGCATCGTCGTTTCGCGGATGTGCCGGCGCTAGCGCACCGGCTTGCGGTCGACCTGGGTGACCTTGCCGCCCTGCAGGTGCAAGGTCGTGATCATCCCGGCGTCACCGTCGGCCGGCAGGTACGACCAGCGTGCGCCGCCGCGCCCCTCGGCATTGCCGCTGCGCACGTCGGGCGGGCCGATGCGCGCGAGAATCTCGGCGTCGCTCATGCCCGCGTACAGGAACTTGCGCTCGGAGGCGTTGCCTGCCGGCAACCTGGACGCGGCACGCGCCTTGCGCCCGGGTTTGGCGTCGACGCCGTCGTGTGTGGCGCGCGCGCGCCGGGTGGTCTCCTTCACGGGCGCTGGCGGCGGCGTGACCGGCGTCACATCGAATGGCACCACCGACACGGTCGCCGGATCGGTCTGGAAATTGCGCAACTCCCGGCCGGCCGCGCACGGACTGTCCTGGTACACCGGTTGCCCGTCCGTTCCGCTGCATTTGTATATATCCGCGTGCGCAGCCACCATGCTGCAGAGCGCGAGCAGCGGCAGCAGCAACCATCGGATATTCGGGGCCAGCAGTCGGGACATCGCAGGGCGCTAAGTTCGCAAGGGATTACGATAACGCTTTTCGGGCGGCTTTCGACTACAACTTTCGATGGATGACCCAGCGCAAACAGCGCGCCGCGTCGCGGCCATCGCGCCATTCCACGTGATGGAAGTGCAGACGGCCGCGCGTGCGCTCGAGGCAGCCGGCATCGATGTCGTGCACATGGAGATCGGCGAGCCGGATTTCGCAACGCCGGAACCGGTCTGCATGGCCGCCAAAGTCGCGTTGGACCATGCCAGCATCCACTACACGTCGGCGCTGGGGCTGCCGGAGTTGCGCCAGGCGATCGCCGAGCACTATCGCAGCCATTACGCGGTCGCAGTCGATGCCGGGCAGGTGATCGTCACGGCCGGCTCGTCGGCCGCGCTGCTGCTGGTCCTGGCGCTGGTCGTCGATCGCGACGATGAGATCCTGATGGCGGATCCCAACTATCCGTGCAACCGGCACTTAGTACGCACCCTCGAAGGCGTACCGGTCAGTGTCGCCTGCGATGCACACAGCCGCTACCAGCTGACGGCGGCACAGGTGGAACGCCAGTGGACCGCTCGCACGCGCGGCGTGCTGGTGGCGTCGCCGTCCAATCCGACTGGCACCACGATCGCGTCCGACGAGTTGTCGCGCATCGCGGCAACAGTCGCGCAGCGGCGCGGGCATCTGATCGTCGACGAGATCTATCTCGGGCTGACTTATGGCGAACGACCACGCTCGGTGCTGGCACTTACGCAGGACGCGTTCGTGATTTCCGGTTTCTCGAAATACTTCAGCATGACCGGGTGGCGGCTCGGCTGGATCGTTGCTCCGCGGCAGCACGTGCGCGATCTCGAAAAACTGGCGCAGAACCTGTATATCTCGCCGCCGACGCTGTCGCAGCGCGCCGCACTCGCATGCTTCGGCGACGCCACGATGGCGATCGTCGAATCGCGGCGCAAGGCGTTCGCCGCGCGCCGCGACTTCCTCGTGCGTGCATTGCGCGACCTCGGATTCGGCATCGCCCAGGCGCCGGACGGCGGCTTTTTCATCTATGCGGATTGTTCGCGCTGGTCGCACGACGGCGAAGCGTTCTGCCGCGACATGCTCGCCAGCGCGCACGTGGCCATCACGCCCGGCATCGATTTCGGACAGCATGCTGCGAATCGGCATGTGCGCTTCGCGTACACGACGGGCATGCACCGCCTGCACACTGGCGTCGAGCGCCTGGCCGCGTGGCTGCCCACGCTGCCACGCGTCGCTGCACGTGAGTAGCCGGCTGCGACCGTGCGCGGCGTTCGCGTGCGCGTTGCTTTTGTGCGGGTGCAGCGCAGTGGACTACTACTGGCAAAGCGCGCGTGGACAATACGATATCCTGGATCGCGCGCGGCCGCTCGACGTGGCTATCGCCGCGACCGACGATGTGCGGCTGAAAGAGCGGCTTGAGCTTGCACAACGCATCCGCACGTTTTCCTCGAAGGCGCTTGGCCTGCCCGACAACGGCAGCTATCGCCGCTACAGCGACCTCAAGCGCGCATTCGTCATCTGGAACGTGTTCGCCACGCCTCGCCTGTCGCTTGCGCCGCATGCGTGGTGCTACCCGGTCGCCGGTTGCGTGAACTACCGCGGCTACTTCAGCGAGCAGGAAGCGCGCAGCGAGGCGGCCGCGCTCGCAGCGGCGGGCGACGACGTATACATCGGCGGCGTACCAGCCTACTCGACGCTCGGGTGGTTCGAGGATCCCATCCTGTCCACGTTTGTCCATTTTCCACAGACCGAGTTCGCGCGCCTGATCTTCCACGAACTCGCGCACCAGGCCCTGTACGTCAAAGGCGACACGGTATTCAACGAGTCCTATGCGACCGCGCTGTCCGATGCAGGACTCGATCGCTGGGTCGCTGCCCAGCCGCCGGCGCAACGAACATCGCTGCAGGCGGAGCGGGCGCGTAACGAGCGCTTGCGTGGCGCGTTCGAACGCCTGGTCGCGGATGCGCGCGTGCAGCTGGCGGCGCTCTACGCAAGCGACGCGCCCACCGCGACAAAGCAGCAGCGCAAGGATGCGATCTTTGCGTCGATGCGTGTGCAATACCAGGATGTCAAGCGCGGCGAACCCGGGCTGGCGGGATTCGATCGCTGGTTCGATGGCTATGACCATGCCGGGCCGAACAACGCAAGCATCGCGTCGATCGCGCTCTACACGCGGCGTGTGCCGGCGTTTCGCGCACTGATCGCAGACGTAAACGGCGACCTGCCCGCTTTCTATGCCCGCGTGCGCGCGCTGGCCGCGCTGGACAAGCCGGCTCGGGACGCGGCGCTCGACGCGTTGGCGGCGCCATCGGACGTCGTGCAGCGCACAGCGAGGCGTTGCGTAGGCGTGCATTGCATTTGGCACGTTACGTATTAGACTGCCCTACGGCTAAACGCAAAGGACTCTGCCATGTCTGTCATGCACAAGATCATTGCCGCGACGCTGATCAGCATCCCGCTGGGTGCTGCTGCGCAATATGCGGTCACCACTCGAACCGTCAACGTCCGCGCCGGCCCCGACACGACCTATCCGCTGGTCGCGTCGCTCGCCCCTGGAACTTCCGTAAACGTTGGCGGCTGCATTGCCGCGTACACGTGGTGCGACGTCTACGTCGGTAACGTGCGCGGGTTCGTCTATGCGAACTACCTGACCTACCCGTACCAGACCGGACGCGTTCCGATCTATTCGTACGGGCCTGCGCTCGGACTGCCGCTGATCACGTTCTCGCTCGGCAACTACTGGGACGATTACTACCGGGGCCGACCTTTCTATGGGCGCCGGTCGTACTGGCAGGCGCGTCCGTGGCATGAGCCTGCGCCGCGCTTCGGCCGCGACTGGCGGCCGCCGCAATACTATGGCAATGACCGCCGTCCGCAGCGGCACGACGACTATCGGCGGCCCGACTATCGCGGGGGGGATCGTCCGCAAGCGCGTCCAGAGCCGCGAGGTGGCCCTCCGCACGACGCGCGTCCACCCCAAAATCGCGGTCAGGAGCGTCGCGACCAGGGCTACAAGCCGGGGCCCAATGACGCGCAGGGCGGCGAAGCACATTGATCCACGCGCAGTCGGTGCCGACTGACGGCGCCGACTGCCCCTGTAATCCCCAGCCGCCGCGTGCGTGATTTGCTATGCGATCCGCTGGTACCACCACAGTGACAACGCTACGGCGATCAGCATGAGCAGCGCCGCCGCGGCGGCGAACAGCGCGGTGACCTCGGTCTGGCGTTTCTCGAGCACCAGCTTCGAATTGAGATCCTGGTAAACCTTCTTCAGGTCGAGCGCGTTGCCTGCGTAGAAGTAGTCGGCATGCGTCGTACTCGCGATTTCCTTCAGCGCATCCTCGTCGAGGCGCACCCGCATCGACCATCCTTCAGAGCCGATCGTATCGCCGCCGACGGTGCCCACGCCCACGGTGAACACGCGTACGCCGCGTTCGGCCGCCATCTTCGCCGCCTCGCGCGGATCAGGTCCGGTGGTCGTCTGTCCATCGGTCAGCAGGATGATCGCCGCCGACGGATACGAGCCAGGTGGTACCGGCTTGAACGCGGGCGGGGCATCGGTGCGCGACTCGCGCAGCGCCGTACCGCGCTTCGCGTCGCCGCGCGGATTGTACGAGCGCAAGTCGTACTCGACGTCGGGGAAGATCATCTTCAGCGCCACCAGGATTCCGCTGCCGACCGCCGTTCCGCGCTGCAACTCGAAGCGGTCGATGGCGGCTGCCAGGTCGTCGCGATCGAAGGTCGCCGGCTGCACGACGCTGGCCGTGGCCGCGAACGCGACGATGCCAATTTTCATTCGCGGCGGCGTATCGGAGATGAAGGCTTTTGCGGCCGCCTGCGCCGCCTCGATACGGCTCGGCTGCACATCGGCTGCGCGCATGCTGCCCGATACGTCCATCGCCAGGATGATCATGTCCTTTTCGGACGGCAGCGTGACCGTCGCCATCGGCCGCGCCACGCCGACGATCAGCGCGGCCAATGCCAGCAGCATCAGTGCCGGCGGTACGTGGCGCCGCCAGCGATGGCCGCGGCCCAGCGCTTCGCTGACGATCGACAGGCTTGCGTAGCGCAGCGCGCGCTTCCGGCGTTTGCGCAGCAGGATCACGTAGCCGATCACCAGCGCTGGCAGCAAGGCGGCGAGCCACAGCCACTGCGGCCACAGGAACGTCATCGCAGCGCGGACAGGTGCGACGGCACCTGTGTGTTGCGCGACGTGCGCGCGCGACGCTTGCGCAAGTCGGCGAAGCGCAGCAGCGCGTCGGCGAGGTCATCGGCAGTCGACAACTCCAGCGTATCCACGCCTGCCGCCGCGAGGCCTTCGCGCAACTCGCGCTCGCGGCGCGCGGCGATGTCGCCGAAGCGCTTTCGAAAGCGCCGGTCGTGGGTGTCGACGAACAGCTGCTCCCCGGTTTCCGCATCCTCGACCAGCATCATGCCGAGATCGGGCAGTGCCTGCTCCAGCGGGTCGTACAGTCGCACCGCAACGACATCGTGACGCTGCGCGAGTGCAGCCAGAGGCTTCTGCCAGCCGGGTGCAGTGACGAAGTCGGACACCACGAAAACCAGCGCGCGCCGGCGCACCGCGCGCAACGCCGCTTCGATCAGGTCACAAAGGCGCGTCGCATGCTGCGCGGCACTCGCGGGTTGCGCGCGCGTGGCGATCGCATGCATCAGGTGCAGCACATGCGCGCGTCCGCTGCGCGGTGGAATCACGGTATCGACGCGATGCCCGTACAGCATCGCCCCGACACGGTTGCCGTGTCGCGTCAGCGCACGCGCCAGTACCGCGCACAGGTCGGCGGCGACGTGCGACTTGTGCCGGCCAGTAGAGCCGAAGTCGACCGACGCCGACAGGTCGAGCAGGAACCACGCGGTCAGGTCGCGCTCCTCGTTGAACTCGCGGACGTAAGGCGCGGCAAGGCGCGCGGTGACGTTCCAGTCGATGTGGCGCACGTCATCATGAAACTGGTATTCGCGCAGGTCGGCGAAATCGAGGCCGCTGCCGCGAAACAGCGTGCGATAGTCGCCGTGCAGCAGGCCGTCCAGCCGGCGCAGCACCGTCCATTCCAGGCGCCGCAGCACCGCGTCAGGCGGAATTGCCGACATCGGCACGACTCGCAAGGGGCTTGTCCAGGGCACGCACGCCCTGCAGCACGCGATTCACTATCCGATCCGGCGTGATGCCGTCCGCCAGCGCCTCGTACGACAGCGACAGCCGGTGGCGCAAAACGTCGTGCGCGAGATCGGCAATGTCCTCGGCCAGCGCGTAACTGCGGCCGCGCAGGAATGCGAGCGCGCGTGCGCCTTCGCACAGGTGGATCGTGGCGCGCGGACTGGCGCCGAACGACACGTACTTGGCGAGGTCGGCGAGGCCGAAGCGCGCAGGTTCGCGCGTGGCCGCGACCAGGCGCACCGCGTATTGGATCAGCGACGGATCGAGGTAGCCCTTGCGGCATTCGCGTTGCGCGTCGCGCAGATCGTCGGTGGTGCACACGGCTGCGACGTCGACGGCGGGCCCGGTGACGCGCTCGACGATGACGAACTCCTGTTCCTCCGTCGGGTAGCCGACCTCGACCTTCATCATGAACCGGTCGACCTGCGCCTCGGGCAGCGCATACGTGCCTTCGTTCTCGATCGGATTCTGCGTCGCCATCACCAGGAATGGCTCAGGAACCCGGTACGACTCGCCGGCGATCGTCACCTGGTACTCCTGCATCACCTCCAGCAGCGCGCTTTGCACCTTGGCGGGAGCGCGGTTGATTTCGTCCGCGAGCAGCAGGTTGGCGAACACCGGACCGAGCGATGTCGTGAATTCGCTGGTTCGCTGGTTGAATATTCGCGTGCCGATCAGGTCGGCGGGTACCAGGTCGGGTGTGAACTGGATGCGGCGGAACAGGCCGTGCATCGTGCGTGCCAGCGTCTTCACGGTCAGCGTCTTGGCGAGACCTGGCACGCCTTCGACCAGCAAGTGACCTTGCGCCAGCATCGCGACCAGCACGCGTTCGAGGAAGCGGTCCTGGCCCACGACCACCTTCTTGACTTCGAACAGGATGCGCTCCATCCGCGCTGCGTGTTCGCTGTGATTGCGTGAATGCGTGTCCATGGTGGCTGCGCTCTCTAGAAAGGGGACAGCCCGACGGCGGACGCGGCATTTTCGATCGGCACCGCGAAGCCGATGCCGACGAACACGCGCTGGTCGCCGGGATTGTAGATGCCGGTGACGATGCCGACGACCGCGCCGTCGGCGGTGACCAGAGGTCCGCCCGAGTTGCCCGGATTGGCGGCGGCGTCGAACTGGATCAGGTTGGTCAGCACGTGGTTTTTTTCGGAACGGAATTCGCGCTTCAGTCCGGACACTACGCCTGCCGAGGCCGATGGGCCGATGCCGAACGGAAACCCGATCGCCACCACCTGGTCGCCGACACTCAAGTCCGCGGTGGAGCGCAAGGTTGCCGCAGGCAGGTCGTCAGGGATCTGGCGCGCCTTGAGCACGGCAAGGTCGTTCTCGGGCTGCGTGCTGATGACATCGGCCGGCGATTCGAGGCCGTCGGCAAAGGTGACGACGATCGACTCCGCGCCTTCGATCACGTGCAGGTTGGTCAGGATCACGCCCGTGTCGACGATGACGACGCCGGTGCCGACGCCGATGCGATAGCGGTCTTCGCCAGCGTCCGCCGGGGCCGATGGGTGCTTCCCGGACTTCGGTGCCAGCGTTGGCGCGCGTGGCGGCACGCCATCATCCGCGTTTGCGCCGGATTCGACGTGTCGCAGGCCGCGCACGTGTACCACCGAAGCAATGACGGCGGCGTAGGCCTTGTGTGCCATCGACGGCAGCACATGCGTGTCCAGCGTGTGCAGCACCGCCGCATCTATGTCCTGCTGTGTCAATGCGCGCGGCGCGGCGCGCGTGGCGGCGTATACCGCCACGCCCGCTGCGATGCACGCACATGCAACCAGCAGTCCCATGCGCATGCCGATGATGCGCACGCGCCACGCCATTCGAGGCACCGGTTCTGCCGCCGGCTGCGCGCGCGCCGCTTCAGCCGGGTTCACCGGTGCGTTGGGCGATTTGCTGTACAGCGCGGATTTTCGCATGAGCTCGTTGCGACGGACACAGGACTTCGATGCCATTGTGCGCACAACGTTCCGATGCTTGCAAACGATGCGTGCGCTGGTGTAGGTGCACCATCGTGCGTGCTCGCATCGCTGGCATCGTGCGAACACGGATCGGTCACGCTGCAACCACGCCCGCTAATGCGGAAACGTCATTCGACCGCGACGCGCGCGAGGATGAATCCGTCGTAGCCCTTGGCACCCACGGTCTGCACCGCAGTCGCCGCCACGTGGGGTGTGGCGGCGATCAGCGCGGTGAGCCGCCGCACGCCGCGCACGCTCGCATCGGCCGATGCGGCGTCGACCACCTTGCCATCGCGCACCACGTTGTCGACGACGATCACGCTGCCATTGCGCGAGAGTTTCAGCGCCCATGCGAAATATTCGGGATTGTTGGCCTTGTCGGCATCGATAAACGTGAAGTCGAATGGCGCGAGGCCCTCCGCTGCGAGCAGGGGGAGCGTATCCAGCGCCGGTCCCACGCGCACGTCGACAACGTCGGCGAGACCTGCATGCGCGACGTTGCCCCGTGCGACCGTTGCGTGATGCGGCGACACTTCCAGCGTCACCAGCCGGCCTCCCGCGGGCAGCGCGCGTGCCATCCAGATCGTGCTGTAGCCACCCAGCGTGCCGATTTCGAGGATGTTGCGCGCCTGCTGCATCTGCGCCAGCAACTGCAGCATCCGGCCCTGGCAGGCAGACACGCTGATGGCCGGCAAGCCAGCCGCGGCGCTCGCCCGCAACGCCGCTTCCAGCGCGTCGTCCGGTCGCGCGAGCGCGGCGGCGTAGTAGTCGTCGACATCGTTCCACAGGTTTTCTGCGTGGCTCATGCTTCCTTCCAGGCGCAGAGCGCCGCCGTGACTTCGTCGGGACGCTCGATGGCCGACATGTGGCCGCAATCGCGGATCGTCACCAGAGTGGCGCCGGCGATCCCGATGGCGATTTCCTGGGCGCGCGCTGGAGGCGTCAGCTGGTCGCTGTCGCCGACCACCACGCAGGTCGGGCAGGCTATGGACACGAGCGTCGGGCGCGAGTCGGCGCGGCCGATGATCGCCGCCTGCTGGCGAACGAACACTTCGGCGCCACAATCGTTGGCCATGCGGTGCATCGTCGCGCGCAACTGCACGTCGTGCTGGCGTGACGCGTGGACGAAAAGGGGAAACTGCTGATCGACGATTTCGTCGTAGCGGCCTTTGGCGGCAATGGCCATCTGCTGCCTGCGGCGCGCTGTCTGTTCGGCCGTGTCGGCCAGCGCCGATGTGCCGATCATCGCGAGTCGCGTGATCCGCCGTGGTGCCTGGCGCACGATCTCGAACGCGATATAGCCGCCCATCGAATGCCCGGCCAGTGCGAACGAAGGCGGCGCTGACGCGAGCATGTCGCGCGCGATCGCGGCGATGTCGTCAGCACCCGTGTGCTGCGCGAGCATTACCGGCCCGAAATGCCATAGGGCGGGAATCTGCGCCGCATAGAACTGCGGTGTCGAGGCGAGGCCGGGAATTAGCAGCGTAGGTTCGGGCATCGGCGTTGCCAGTCGGGTGAGCCCGACGATGGACTCGTCATCGGCGGCGCAGCACGGCTGCGGCTGCCACCCACGCGAGAAACGGCAGCACGAACGCGCCGCGGGGAAAAGGTGAGTCCGTCTCGTTCCAGAACTCGACTTCGGTTGCCAGCGCGGCGATCACGCCAACCGCGGCGGCCATCCATGCCAGGTGCCGCGGTTCGGAGCGGACTGGCGTTCCCTGGCCCGCCGCGATCGACGCCGCGCCGACGATGCCGGCGACATACAGGATGTCGATCAACGCGCGTTGCGCGCCGTATTCCCAGAAGACCTGCCGATACCAGTGCTGCGTGGCCAGCGAATAGAGGATGTAAACGCCGGCGATGGCAGACAACAGGAAAGCCGGTGCCGAGAGAAGTGCGGCTACTGCAAGGATGACGGTGCGGCGGCCAGGTGCCATGGTGGCACTCTATCAGCGATCTTTGCCGACCAAGCGACCGGTAGGTCGGGCATGGCGATGTGCAACCTTTGCGAGGGGGTGCAATACCCGCACGCGATGAAGTGACTGGTCATGAAGGCTGCGCCTTTGATTTATTGGCACTTTTGTCGTACAATCACCGGCTCCCTTGCCACACCCGGAACCTACGGGGTGGCCGTCAGCTTGCGCATCGTCGACCGTGCAGCCGGGTCGGCCCATTGGGATTTGTCGCGCAGGCTTTACAACGATCGAAAGGACTGATTTTCATGCGTCATTACGAAATCGTTTTTATCGTGCACCCTGACCAGAGCGAACAGGTCGGTGGCATGGTCGAGCGGTACCGCACGATGGTCACCGGCCACGGCGGCAAGATCCATCGCCTGGAGGATTGGGGCCGCCGGCAGATGGCCTACCCGATCCAGAAGATGCACAAGGCGCACTACGTGCTGATGAACATCGAAGTCGATGCCGCGACGCTCACCGAGCTCGAGCATGCCTTCAAGTTCAACGATGCGGTGCTGCGCCACCTGATCGTCGCCGTACGCGAAGCGGTGGTCGCGCCGTCGCCGATGATGAAGGAAGAAAAGGCGAAGTCGCTGACCGAAAAGCCGGCTGAGCGCGCAAGCGGCGACGTGGCGAGCGTGCCTGTCCCTGCAGCGACGACAGCACCCGCAGCCCAGGCGACAACGGGCGCGGCGGCGTAAACCAGGCAGCGGCCAGGACTCCAGGGACACGTGTCTGACACGCCGGCGGCGAACCGTTTCACGCTCGACGCCAAGCTTGCGCAACGCGACGACCTGCGTTTCACGCCTGCCGGGATACCGGTGCTGCAGATGACGCTGTCGCATACGTCGATGCAGGCCGAAGCCGGTGGCGAGCGCAAGGTCGAGTGCGAACTGGCGGCGATCGCTTTCGCCGACGTCGCACGCAAGCTGGCGACAATCGCGCTCGGCGCGCAACTGTCCTGCGAAGGCTTCATCGCCCGCCGCTTTCGCACTGGAATGACTGTCGCACTGCACATCTCACGATTCGATTTGACGGAAAGGTAAGACACCATGCCCCGCCCACTGGGAAGAGGTAAAGGCAAGTTCAAAGGCAAGAAGGACTTGAAGAAGCGCGATCGCGGCAATGCGCTGTTCAAGCGCAAGAAGTTCTGCCGCTTCACCGCCGAAGGCGTGAAGCAGATCGACTACAAGGACATCGACGTGCTGAAGGACTTCGTGCAGGAAAATGGCAAGATCATGCCGGCACGCGTGACGGGCACCAAGGCGCGCTTCCAGCGCCAGCTCGGCACGGCGATCAAGCGCGCGCAGTTCCTGGCGCTGCTGCCGTT
>JBDTJK010000297.1:0-4367 GCA_039935875.1 Casimicrobiaceae bacterium | reverse complement strand
GTGCGAAAACCAGCACTGCGCCCGCCTGGTGCACTGCGGCCAGCGGGATCGGCACCACCAGCAACAACGTCGAGATGCCGAGCGTGATCTGCACGGCGAGCATCGCCACCAGCCAGCGGCTGCCGCTGCGCGCGCGTGCTGGCGCATCGGCCTGTCGATACAACCGCCATGCGAGCAGCGGCACCGTGATCGCGAGCGCATACGCAATCATCCGATGATCGAACTGCACGGTGGCGAGATTCCAGAAGAAGTTCTTCCACGCCGGGGCGATCGACAGGATTTCCGGCGGGACGAAGTGGCCGTTCATCGACGGAAACGTGTTGTACGCGAAGCCGGCGTGCGTTCCCGCGACCAGGCCGCCACTCAAGATCATCACGAAGACCAGCGTCGCGACGGCGTACGCGAACCGTCTGGGACCTGGGTCGGCACTGCGCATTCGCGCGCGGAACAGCAGCGACATCGCTGTCCACAGCATCGCCGCGAACAGCAGCACGGCGAGTCCCAGATGAGCCGTCAGCCGGAATTGCGACACACGCGGATCGTCGACCAGGCCGCTTTGCACCATGTACCAGCCGAGCGCGCCTTGCAGTCCGCCAAGCACGAAAATCGCCGCAAGCGGCTTCGCATATCCGCTGGGGATGCGCCTGCGAGCAAGGAAATACAGGAACGGCAGCAGGAAAACGGTTCCGACCAGCCGGCCGAGCAGCCGATGCACGTATTCCCACCAGAAAATGCCCTTGAATTCGTCGAGCGTCATTGCGTGGTTGACGTCGCGAAACTCGGGGGTCAACTGGTATTTGGCGAACGCCTGCTGCCAATCCGCGACGTCCAGCGGCGGCAACGTGCCGACGATCGGTTGCCATTCCGTGATCGAAAGACCCGAGTGCGTCAGGCGCGTGACGCCACCGACGACGACGATCGCATAGACCAGCGCGCAGCACACCAGCAGCCACAACGCTACTGCGCGCGCATCGCGCGTGCCAACCGATGGTGCCGTCGTGGACGGAGTGAACGTAACAGCGTGCATGGCGTGCGATTTTACCGCGTCGCGCGATCAGGCCGGCGCTACAATCGATGCATGGATCGACGACAAGTGCTGGCGCTCGGAATACTGGCGGCGTTGGGCGCCGGCGAGGCGCGCGCGATCGCCGCAGGCAAGCCGGCGCCGGCGTTTGCCGCCACGCTGTTCGACGGCAGCGCATTCTCGCTGGCCGCGCAGCGCGGCAACGTGGTCATCCTCAACTTCTGGGCAACCTGGTGTGCGCCGTGCCGCGAGGAAATGCCGGCGATCGACGCGTTCTACCGCGAGCATCGCGCGGAGGGTCTGGCAGTCGTCGCCGTCAGCATGGACCGCGCGGCCGACGAAGCGAAAGCGCGCAAGCTGATGCGCGACTTCGCGTTCGCCGCGGCATTTGCGCGCCAGGCGTCATTCAAGGATTACGGCCGCATATGGCGGCTGCCGCTGACGTTCGTCATCGATCGGGAAGGCGTACTGCGCCGTGACGACTGGTACGAGGATCCCGGCATCGGCACCGCCGCGCTCGACGCGACGGTGCTGCCGCTGTTGCGCCCGAGCTGACACTCGCCTCACATCGCGAGACTCACGCCGACCGAAACCGTGTAGCGCGGCTCGAGCTGCAGGCCGTTGACGCGCTGGTACACGGGAACCTGGATGAACGCGTACGCGCGCCAATCCTGCGACAAGTGCGCAGTCACGCCGGGACTCAGGTAGGCCAGCGTCGCGCCGCTGTTGTCGACGTCGGCATTGGCGCCGGACTCGCGCTTTTCCGAACGCACGTTGAGCTGGATCTGCGGCACCACGTGTTCCAGCGACATGTAGCGGAAACCGCCGTTGAGATTGATCCCCGCGCCGGGCCTGAAGCCGTCGCGCGTATCCAGCGGAAGCTGCAGCACTGCTTCGGCGAAGTAGTCCCAGTCACGGCTCAAGGAACCGAAGTTGTAGGCGCCCAGCAGCAGGTCGGTGGTGCCAGTCCCTGGTTGCAGGCCCCGGTCGGCGCGCTCGCCCGCCTGGGGACCTGCGAAGAACGTGTCGTCGAACGGGCCGGTCGGCAACTTGACCCCTGCCTGCACGCCGATGCTGTGATCGTCGCCGAGACCGGTGTAGCGGCCGACGACGCGCGTGTCGCCGATCGAGCGCGAACGCGACGCCGACACCTCGCCGTCTCCGGGCGCGATCGTCGTGTGGTAACGATCGAACCATGGCACCTGCACGTTGATGCCGAAGTCTCCCTTCGAATAATCGAAGTCGGCGGTGTAGTTGCGGTTGATGGTCGTCTGCTGGATTTCCTGCTCGTTGGGAACATCGAGGCCGCCACGGCTGACAGCGTGCGTGCCCGAGCGCAACTGGTCCTGATTGAAGTAGTCGAAGCGCAGGTCGAACATGAATCCGTCGTCGGTGCCGGCGCCCTGTGCGCCCCAGTTCGAGCTCAGCGTACAGCCGCAGCTCGAACACGCGAGCGCAGCCGGGGCCGTGACGCAGGCGGCCAACGCGGCGACGGCGAGCGCGATCGTCGATGAGTGTGGGCGCATGGTCAGTGCGCACCCTGCATGCCGGCGCCCATCGATTGCACGCTGACTTGCACGTCGATCGAGCCAGCCTTCGCGAAGCGCAAAGTCAGCGGAATGCGTGTGCCTTCGACCAGCGGCCGGCGCAGGCCGACGAGCATCAGGTGGTAGCCGTCAGGCTGCAGCGCCACGCGCTTGCCGGCTGGTATGTCGAGCGCGGCAACCTCGCGCATCCGCATCACGTTGCCGTCCATCGTCATCGTGTGGATCTGCACGCTGCTGGCCACGGGCGTTGACGCTCCGACGAGCCGGTCATCGCCCGGCCCGCCATTGTCGATGGTCAGGTAGGCGCCACCGACATCGGCGCCAGGTGGCGTTGCGCGCGCGAACAGGTGATCGATGGCGAGCGATGCGAGCGTGTAATCGTGCGCTGCGGCAGGCAGCGGGGAAGCGCCTGCCGCGAAGGCGAGCGCAACAGCAACGACGTATTTCATCAAGTGTCCTCGAATGCGGGTGGCGAGCATGCGCCGAGTCGCAAACAGGGCGATCGGCGCGTCAGGTGATGACGATCGCGAGCGTTGGCGGCGCGCGTGCATTGGCGCGTTCGCGTGCCGGCAGCGGCAATGCGAACGCCAGCGTAGACGCGGCGGCGGCGAACACATGCGCGAGCGGCACCTGCCACGCGCTCGCCGCAGGCAGCGCAGGCGGCGCGCCATGCGCGCACAGCGCGCAATGCGCGACATGCGAGTGACCGACCGGAATTCCATCGCCAGCGCGGCGCGACGCATGCGCCGCGGAACAGAAGTCCTGCGCAGTGTCCGGTGCTGGCGTGCGGGCGTACGCGCCCAGCGGCAGCGCGAGCTGCAGCAGCGCGACGGTGACGACCAGCAGACGACGGGCGAGCGACATGCGAAGAATTCTACGCGCGCGGCGCGCTACATCCGCTGCCCATGCTCGCGCGTCGAGTGGAACAGCACTTTCGGCCAGCGCTCCATCGTCACCTGCAGGTTGTAGCGGTTGGTTGCCAGAAACACGGCGTTGCCGTCGACGTCGGTCGCCAGCGCGGCCGCCTGCTCACGCTCGAAGTCGCGTCGCGTGGAAGCATCCGGAAATACCAGCCAGCGCGCGGTGGTCACATTGGCGCTGTCGTAGATCGCGTCGACGCCGTATTCGCGCGCGAGCCGGTCCGCGACCACTTCGAACTGCAGTTGCCCGACCGCACCGAGCAGCAGCGTGTTGCCGGAGGTCGTGGCGAACACCTGGATCGCACCTTCTTCGCCGAGCTGCTGCAGTCCCTTGGCAAGCGGCTTGGCCTTGAACGGGTCGCGCGGCCGCGCGACGCGGAACATTTCCGGCGCGAAATAGGGAATGCCCTTGAAACCCAGCGCCTCACCTTCCGAAAGCGTGTCGCCGATGTGCAACTGTCCATGATTGTGGATGCCGATGATGTCGCCGGCGACGGCGTCGGTACTGGCGACACGCTCGTTCGCCATGAACGTCAGTGCGTTGGCGAGCTTCATCTCGCGCGCCTCGCGCACATGGCGCACCTTCATGCCCGGCTGGTAGCGGCCGGAGCACACGCGAAAGAACGCGATGCGGTCACGGTGGCGCGGATCCATGTTGGCCTGGATCTTGAATACGAAGCCGGTGAACGGTGATTCCGCAGGTTCGACCGCGCGCACGCCCCCATCGCGCGGCTGCGGCGGCGGCGCCCAGTCGACCAGTGCCTGCAGGATTTCCTGCACTCCGAAATTGTTGATGCCGGATCCGAAGAACACCGGCGTCTGGCGGCCGGCGAGAAAGCGCGGCAGCGAGAACGGCGCGCTGGCCGCGCGCAACAG
>JBDTJK010000296.1:0-6432 GCA_039935875.1 Casimicrobiaceae bacterium | reverse complement strand
TCCACACGCGACGCAGGCAGACCGGTTTCCTCGTGCGCCTCGCGCAACGCCGCCGCCGTCGCATCCGCGTCGCCGGCGTCAACGCGGCCGCCGGGAAAGCTGATCTGCCCCGGGTGGTCGGGCACGGAGGCGCTGCGTTCGGTCAACAGCACCGTGATGCCTTGCGCGCGATCGACCAGCGGCAGCAGCACGGCGGCCTGGCGCAACGGTCCTTCACGGCCGGGGAGCCGATGTCCATCGGACATGCCGATGAGCGCTGCTGGCGGGGGCGCCGCAAGACGCTGCGCGACGTACGCGCGCTGGCTGGCGTTGGGCAGGGATAGAAACGGGAGCGGCATCGGGCGAGCGCCATCATACCGCGCGCGCGCAGCGCCGCCGTCAATTGTGCAGCGCGGTGAGCCCGCGCGCGATGATTGCATCGAAGTTGAGCGACAACGCCGGCAACATCAGCGTCAGCACGATGAATCCCAGCGCCAGCGTCAGCGGGAAGCCGATGGCTAGCAGGTTGACCTGGGGCGCGGTGCGCATCAACATGCCGAGCGTCAGGTTGGCGATCAGCAGCGTCGCGATCACCGGCAACGCAATGCGGAATCCGGCAACGAAGATGTCGCCGGCCGCGGCGAGGATCGAGTTGATGCCGGACAGCGCGAGATGGCCGCCGCTGACGGGGATGATGTTGAACGTATCGTTGAGCGCCGCGATCATCTGCAGGTGCCCGTTCATCGCCAGGAAATACAGCATCAGCAGGATCGACAGGAAACTGCCGATGACCGGGGTCGACACATTGTGCTCGGGATCGACGAAGGACGCGAACGACAGACCCATCTGCAGGCCGATCATGTCCCCAGCCAGCGTCACGGCGGCGAACGCCACCTGCATTGCGAAGCCGACCGCCGCGCCGACCAGCACCTGCTCGAAGACCAGCAGCACGCCGGCGCTGGAAAACGGCGAAACCGCCGTTGGTGGCAGCGTCGGCGCGACGACGATGGTTATCGCCAGCGCAAGTCCTGCACGCACCATCTGCGGCGTGCTGGTGTTGGACAGGATCGGCGCCGTCATCACCAGTGCCGCAATGCGCACGAACGGGAAGAAGAAGCCGGACAGCCACGCGTTGAGGTCGGCGGCGCCGAGCGTGAACACGCGTCAGCCGATCATCTGTGGAATGCTGGAGAACAGCCGTTGCATGTAGTCGACCAGCATCGACAGCATCCACGGTCCGGTGATGATCAGCACGGCAAACATCGCCACCAGCTTGGGGATGAACGAAAGCGTCATCTCGTTTATCTGCGTGGCGGCCTGGAATACGCTGACGACGAGGCCCACCACGAGCGCGGTCAGCAGCAGGGGAGCGGACAGCAGCATCGTCAGTTGCAGCGCCTGCTCGCCGAGCGTGAGTACTGTCTGGCTGTTCATGGTTATCCGAAGCTCGCCACCAGCGAGCCGAGCAGCAGTCCCCAGCCGTCGACCAGCACGAACAGCATCAGCTTGAACGGGAGCGAAATCAGCACCGGCGACAGCATCATCATCCCCATCGACATCAGCACGCTGGCGATCACCATGTCGATGATCAGGAACGGCAGGAACACCATGAAGCCGATCTGGAATGCGGTCTTGAGCTCGCTCGTCACGAATGCGGGTACCAGCACGCGCAGGCCGATATCTTCGCGCGATGCCGGCGCAGGTCCCTTCGACAGCCGCACGAACAGCGCGAGGTCCGGCTCACGCGTCTGCTTCAGCATGAAGGTCTTCAACGGCTTCTGCGCGACGTCCAGCCCCTGCATCAGCGACAGCTTCTGTTCGCTGTACGGCACGTACGCATCGGCATAGATGCGATCGAATACCGGCGCCATGATGAACATCGTCAGAAACAAGGCGAGCCCGATCAATACCTGCGTCGGCGGCGATCCCTGCGTACCTAGCGCCTGGCGCAGCAGCGACAGTACGATGATGATGCGCGTGAACGAAGTCATCAGCAGCAGTACGGCGGGCAGGAACGAGAATGCGGTGAGCGCAAGCAGCGTCTGCACCGGCAGCGTGAAATTCTGCCCGCCACCCTGCGCCGGCGTGCTGTTGAACAACGGCAGGTCACCGCTTTGCGCGAATGCGAGCGGCGCGCACAGCGCCAATGCGCAGACGAGCATTGGCAGCAATCGAGCCAGCCACTGCGAACGGCGATTGGGGCGCATCACGGCTCCGACGTGGAAGCGCCGGGATCGGCGCGGCCCGCGCGGGCTCGCGCGAGCAGTGCCGCAAACGGAGCGGGTCCCGTGGAGCGAGGCGGCAGCGTTCCCTTGGGCAGCGTCGACAACGCGTTGACACTGCCGGGCGCCACGCCGAGCACCAGCCATTGGTCGGCAATCTCCACCAGCACGATGCGCTCGCGCTGGCCAAGTGCCTGAGACGCCAGCACCCGGATGGCGGAACCGGCTGTTTGCGTGCCGACGTTGAGGCGGCGCATCACCCACGCGGCGCCCCAGATCAGCGCAAGGACGATGCCGAGACCGACCAGCGTCTGCAGCAGTCCGCCGGTGAAGGAGGGCTCTACCGGACCGGGGGATGCCGCCCGCGCAGCCGCGCACGCCAGCGCCAGCGCGATCGCCAGCACCGCGCACGTGGAAGTCGGCCGCAACACTTGTCGCGCAATGGCGGAACTCGGCATGGCGTCGTGTCGGCGCCTGCGCGTCAGCGCGGGAGCTTCCGTGCGCGCTCGGCGGGCGTCACGATGTCGGTCAGGCGGATGCCGAATTTTTCGTTGACGACGACGACTTCGCCCTGCGCGAGCAGGCAGCCGTTGACGTACACATCGAGCGGCTCGCCAGCCAGTCCGTCAAGCTCGATCACCGAGCCTTGTGCAAGCTGCAGCACGTCCCGGATCGGAAGCCGCGTGCGTCCAAGCTGCACGGTCAGCTGCACCGGGATGTCCATCACCATGCCGATGTCGCTCGGCTGGCCGGCGACGCCGGAAGCCGGTGCGAGTCGGTCGAACACGGCAGGCCGTGCGGTGGCGGCAGCGGCTGCCGCTGCGGGTACGGGCGATTGTGTGGAGACGTCGGCCATGGTTGTTCTCCGGCGCCGTCAGGGCGCGGTCGGTGTTGTGCGTTGCGTGCGCGGTGTCAGCACCCGCGCGATCGACAGCGCGTAGTGACCGCCGGCAACGCCGTAGCGGCAATCGAACATCGGCACGCCGTTGACTTCGGCGACGACGCGTTCTGGAATGTCGATCGAAAACAGGTCGCCCGCCTGCATGTTGAGCAGGTCGGACAGGCGCAGCGAACATTGCGCGAAATTGACGGTCAGCTCGACCTCGACGTCCTGCACGCTGTCGGTCAGCGGCGCGCGCCAGTTGTCGTTGCGCGGGCGCATATCTTCACGGGCTGGTGCCTGCAAGCGCTCGCGCAGCGGTGTCAGCAACGTGCGCGGCAGGCAGATCTGCAGTGCGCCGCCGCCGGTGCCTATGTCGATCGAGAAGCGCGCGCAATAGACGATGTCGTCGGCGTCGGCGAGTTGCACGAAGCGCGGCTGCGTCTCGGTGCGCAACCGCTCGGGCGTGATGATGGCGACGTCGTGCCAGCTTTTCGCATAGGAGGACAACAGCATGACGACGATGCGGTCCACCAGGCGCTCCTCGGTGGCCGTGAAGCTGCGGCTGCCGGCGCCCGGCTTGACGCTGCCTCCACCGAACAGCGCATCGACGAACACGCCTACTAGGCTCGCGTCGATGGTCACCAGTGCATGCCCGCCGAGCGGCTTCATGTCGACGACGGTCACATGCACGGGTGTTGCAAGCTCGCCGATGAACGTGGCGTAGGGCAGCGCGCGCAGCGGCACGGCGGTGATCGCAGGGACGCGGCGAAGCTCGCCGTGCAATGCGCTGCGCAGCAGCTCGGCGAACCTCTCGTGAACAAGGTCGAGTGCCGGCATGCGCACCCGCGACGCGTGTTCCTGCGTTGCGAGGTTCACTGCCCGCAAGCGCCCGGCGCCGCCTTCGGCAGAAGCCGTCGCCGCGCCGTCGTCGCCGACGCTCTCCATCAAGGCGTCGACTTCGTCGCGGCTCAAGAATTCCTGGGTCATCGGGTACCCGTCACTGGATGACGAACGACGACAGCAGCGCGCCGCGCAACTGCTGCTCGGGCGGGATCGGCGGCAGTGCTTCGCGCACCGATGCAACCAGCTCCTCGACCAGCTTGTGCTTGCCTTCGATGCTGGCGAGATCGCTCGGCTTCTTGGACGACAACAGCAGCAGGATACGATTGCGCAGCACCGGCATGTATTGCTTCATCGTGTCGGCCAGCTTGTCGTCGCTGACCTGGTAGGTGATGCCGACCTGCAGGTAATGGTCGCCATTCTCCTCGGCAAGGTTGACCGTGAAAGGCTCCAGCGGCACGTATACCGGGGGCTTGACCGCCGCCACTTTCGGCTCGGTCGTGCCCGCATGCGGCGCAAGGAAGTACCACGCGGCTGCGCCACCGCCGCCCAGCACCACCAGCGCGACGGCGATCCACAGCAGCAGGCCACGTTTTTTCCTGGGCGCCGCGGGCGCGACTGCTTCGGCGCGCATCGGTGTGACGGTTGCGGTTTTGGCCACGGTTTTTCGAAGAGGGTTGACGGCGGGTTCGGCGGTTGCGGATGAAGGCGATTATGGTTGCGGGGACCACGCGGCAATGGCGCGAATAGCAGCCGTTATGCCGCGCACTTCGCGCGGATGCGTTCAGGCGTAGAGATCGACCAGACGGCGCAGCGCGATGCTGGCAGCCGCGGGCACCGGTGCTGCACCGTTGATCGCGGCAACGCGGCCCTCAGCGGACGACGAGCCCCGCTGGCCCGGCTGGAAGTTTCCGCTGTCGCGAGGTGCCTGGTCATTGACCGAAGCGTTGGTGAGCGCGAGCCCCTGATTGGCCAGCAGGTCGCGCAGCTGTGGCAGCGACAACTCGAGCGCCGCGCGGGTCTGCGGGTCTGCAGCCACCATCGTCACCGTCACCTGAGCGTGGCGTACCTGCAGCGTCACGTCGATCGGGCCCATGTCGGCCGGTTGCACGTGCAGCTGGGCACGATCCGCATTGATGTGCACGAGCTGGGCCATCTGCCCGGCGACCTCGGCCGCAAAGCCTGGAGTACCGACCGATTGTGCGATGGTCACCGCAGGCGGCAGCGGTACGCTGGCGATCGTCGCCCCCAGATTGACGACCGGCGCCGCGTCGGTGTTGTCGTGACGTTGGATTGCGGTTGGCAACGTGAGCGTTGCGGCCAACATGGACTTCGCGCCGAGCGCCTTGGCCAGCAACGCCGCCGCCTGTGCGAGCGGAGCAGCTGCCGGTGCTGCAGTGGCCGAGGTCGCGCCTTGCGCCGCGGCAGTGGCAGACTCGAAATCGGTGTTCGCCGGCGTTCGTGGGCCACTCACGGGTGCAGCGATGGTGGCGCCGTCCTTGCCGGGCCTCATGGCGAGCACCGCGAACGCCGCGCTGGCAGGAGTGCCGGCGGCGGGTGTTGCGTCGCCTGCAGCGGCGGCCGTACCGCCCGCTGCGGTCCCGGCGTCGGGTGCGCTTGGCGTGTCCGCAGCCGCAGCGGCCAACGCCGCGAGGGTGTTCGTGCGTGTCGAGGATTTCAGCAGGTCACCCGTGCTGTCGCCGGGTTCGCGGATCGCGCCTGCTGCACCGGCGGGAGGCGGCGTGCCGACCCATGCGGCGAATGCTGCCAGCGGATCGAATCCGGGCGGGTCGTCGTGCGGCTTGCGAGGGCCGCTGTCCTTGGCAGCTACACCGACTTCGGCCGTTGGTGGGGCCTTGCCGGCGTTGATGAGAAGCGCGGCGAACGCGTCACCGCTGCCGCCGTCGTCGGTGCCGCGTGCCGGTTGCGGCGCTTCGATCGGGCGATCAACCGGCGCATGAAAGGCGATGGGCATTGCGCAACCTCGTCAGCCGTCGCCGCCACCGCGGGCGCGGCGCTGCGCGAATTCATCGGTGAGCTTCTGCTCGCGTCGCGCGTCGCCTTCGGCGACCACCTGCGAACGCCGTGCGTCGATCGTCCGCAACGAGTCGACGCGCTGCTGCGTGTGCTGCCAGTCCGTCTGCGCGAAGCCGACGTCCGTCTGCATCGTCGCCATCAATGCGGTCTGCTGCTCGATCGCTCGCTCCAGGTTGGCGAGGAACGCGCGATAGTTGCGCAACCCGTCGGCGCCGATACCATTGCGCTGCGCGGCATCGAGCTTGGTGACATAGTCGTCACGATAGCTCAGCAACGCGTCCAGCTTGCGTTGTGCGTCGACGCGGCGCGTCAATGCGCTCTTCAATTTCTGTGCGCTGTGGTCGCGCTTCCTGGCGGCAGCATCCTTTAGATGCCCCCATACATGCGGAGGTGTCATCGATTCTCCTGGTGCAGCGTGCCACTGCCGATGCCTTCCAGCAGTGCATCGAGCTGGCGCTGGCCATCGGCAAA
>JBDTJK010000295.1:0-3770 GCA_039935875.1 Casimicrobiaceae bacterium | reverse complement strand
TGCATGAAGTCGTGGATCATCCGATCGCAAATGCGTTGCACCCACGACTTTTCATCGTTGACGACGGGCAGCGGTGGCGGTTGGTCTCGCGAATTTCGAGGAGCACTCCGATGCAAGCACTCGAACTAAAAATTCCACCTCCGATCGTGGCGCTGCTGGTCGCATTCGCGATGTGGGGCGTCGCTGCCTGGTCGACTCGCGTGGCAGCATTCAGCGAGGCGCGCCATGTTGTCGCATTCGCGCTCGGAATATCTGGCGTGGCGCTCACCGTATCCGGCGCGCTCGCCTTTCGCCGTGCCCGCACGACGACCAACCCGTCGAAGCCATCCGCAGCGACGTCGCTGGTCACGTCCGGGGTGTTCCGACTCACGCGCAATCCGATGTACGCCGGATTGGGCGTCATCCTTCTGGCGCTCGCTGTTTTTCTCGGCTCGACCTGGTCGTTGCTGGGTCCCGCCACATTCGTTGTGTACATGAACCGCTTCCAGATCGCGCCTGAGGAGCGGGTGCTCGCCAAGCTGTTCGGCAGTGCGTTCAGCGACTACCAGCGCCGCGTGCGCAGGTGGCTGTGACGCACGTCGTGCTGCGCCGTGTTCTGCGCGGTGATCGGGCGCATGCGAACGCGCGATGCGCGTGATCGCCTCCGGTTCGCTGACGCTCGAACCGCAACTGGCTTCCCATGCGGAAGCCATGTTCGGCGTGCTCGCCGACCCGGCCATCTACGAATTCGAGAACGCGCCGCCAACGTCGGTCGAATGGTTGCGCGAGCGCTATACGAAACTGGAGTCGAGGCATTCGCCCGACGGTGCCGAGCAATGGCTCAACTGGATGATTCGCCTGCCGACCGGCGAACTCATCGGCTACGTGCAAGCCACCGTCGAAGCGCACGGGCGTGCGATGATCGCGTACGAGATCGCCAGCGCCCACTGGGGCGATATCCGCGCAGACCGGCGACATCGACCGCGCTTCACCGTGAACCGCACGCCCGTCCCGATCCTCGCATGTGGACGGGCATCGTCGCGGGATTCGTCGCGGGGTTCATCCGCGCAAGACGCAACCGGGAGCTCCCGCAATGACGACGCCGCTGTTCGCGAAACTCAATCTGAAAACACGGACCGAAGTGCTGGTGCTCAACGCGCCGGGTTCGTTCGCGTCACAACTGGCCGCACTGCAAGGGGTACGCGTGTTGCGGACGATTGGCAAGGGTCTACGCGTGCAGTTCGCGCTGGTCTTTGCGACGTCGAAGGCCGAGCTCGACACGCTGTCGCGCAAGCTTGCGCAAGCGGCCGAGGGCGACGCCGTGCTGTGGTTCGCCTACCCAAAAGGCACATCGAAGCGCTACACATGCGATTTCAATCGGGATTCGGGCTGGGACGTGATCCGTGGTGAAGGGTTCGATTCGGTGCGCCAGGTCGCGATCGACGACGACTGGTCGGCGCTGCGCTTTCGCCGCAACGAATTCATCGCCTCGGCAGCGGCGGGCACTGGCCGATCCGGGGCCGCAGCGCCCGCCCGCGGGCAGGAGTCCAGATGATGCGCGGCGACAATATTTTCGCGATGATGTGGATCGCCTGGGGTGCGTACTGGCTGCTGCTGTCGCGCAACGTCAAGGTGACCACGCGGCGCGAACCGCTGCAATCGCGCCTGTTGCACATCCTGCCGTTGCTGGTCGCGGGAATCCTGTTGGCGGCGCCGTACGCCTCCGTTGCGCTGATCGGCACGCGCATCGTGCCCTCGTCACGCGCGGGCTTCTGGTCAGGCGCGCTGCTGTGTGCGCTCGGACTGTTGTTCACCGTGTGGGCACGTGTCCACCTGGGACGTAACTGGAGCGGCGTGGTCACGCTGAAGCAGGGCCACGAGCTCGTCACCCACGGACCGTACGCGATCGTGCGCCACCCGATTTACTCAGGACTGCTCCTCGCCTTCATCGGATGTGCGCTGGCGCGCGGAACGGTGGGCGGCTTGCTGGGCCTCGTCGTTGCGTTCCTCGCATTGTGGCGCAAGCTGCGTTTCGAGGAGGCGTGGATGCGCGAGCACTTCGGCGATGCGTACACGGCTTACAGCAAACGCGTGGCGGCGATCATCCCGTTCATTCTCTGACGCGCCACCACGGATCCGTCGACCAGATGCGCGCCGCTTTGGCCCGGTTGGCCCGCTGGAGAATTCTGCGCAGACGGAATATCCTGGCGTCGTCACGTTCGTCGCCATTGCCGGCGCGTCCGGTGCAGTACGTACGTTCACCGACTGGGGGCAGACCCGTGCAGCCATTGCTGATCCTGCTGTTGTTTCCCGTGCTGGTGGGCATTTGCGCAGAGCTCGTGTTTCGCGATGCGAAACATGCGTCGCTCGCCGCGGCCGTCGGTTCGGTGGTCGTCACCTGTCTCGCCGTGCAGCGATTGGCTCCTCAGGGCGCGTGGAACTGGCTGGCGGCTTTGCTGGTGTCGCTGCTGCCAATGTCGATCGCCGTCACCACGGCGCTCTTCTGTTACGGTCGCGCGCAATCGGCGCGTCGGAAGTTCGAGTGAGCCGCGGATGCGCGCAGTGCGCAGGCCCAAGCAACAGCTATCGCACTTCGGCGAGCCTGCGGGGAACCGTGAGGTTGGCTACAATCGCGGCCGTGAAGTCCTTCTGCAATCGCACGCGGCGCGCCGGACGTCGTGCCGGCTGAGACCGCCGCGCCCACGCGGCCGCCCCCGGCACGCAGCACCATGAGCGACAAGGCCGCAGACCTCGCCCGCCTGCTGATCCGCAATTTCGGCGAGGCGCCGACCGAACGGTTCGTTCGCGAGCCGCTATATGAAAGCGCCTGTGCGCGCCTTGCCGACGGCACCGCCGCGCAAAACCTCGGCGCGTCGATCGATACAGTGGCGCCGGGCAAGCGCTCCTGTCCATATCATTTTCACCACGGGGAAGAGGAGATGTTCATCATCATCGCGGGCAGCGGCACGCTACGCGTGGCGGGAGAAATGCTGCCTTTGCGTGCCGGCGACATCGCATTCATCCCGCCGGGCCCGCGATACCCACACCAGATCATCAACACCTCGCTTTCCCCGCTAACCTACCTTTCGATCAGCACCCGCCAACGGCCGGAAGTCGTCGAATACCCGGACTCGGCGAAGATACTTTCGCTCGCCACGCGCGCCGATGGCGAGCCCATGCGGTCGATGCAACGCGTCGCCGCCAGCGTCGACTACTGGGATGGCGAACCATAGCCACGCTGCCGGCGCGGCTGGCGAGCGCACCCATCAGCTGCCCGCCCTGCGACCGCGGCGAATCCCCGTCAACCGATACCTTGCAGCGGCACATGCGGAATCGGCGTTGCGCGGCGATCGATTCGATCGCTCGAAGCCGGGGTGCACCAACCGGCTGCAGCAAAGTGCCGTAACCGACGGGCAGCTGTGCTATGAATGGACCAGGCTGCCGCAGAAGCTTGCGGCTGATCGATGATCGGAGACTGGGCCAAGGCAGCCCGCACCTCGTCACCACAGCCATGGTGGCGCCTTCCGGGTTCATCGATCCACAGTGCTTCGGCGTTGAGTTCGCGCTCGATTCGGGTGTGAGCATCGAGGTGCCCACCGATGACGCCGAGGCCAGGCGCGGGCTTGCTGCGCAGATGCAGCCTTGATGCCGCCATTTCCCACGTCACGCACAATGATTTACGCTATGTCTTTCAACCCGCAACCAAGGAGGTCGTCAATTGGCAACCCCAAACTATGCATTCGCCAAGCGTCAACGGGATCTCAACAAGCAGCGCAAGAAGGAAGAAAAGC
>JBDTJK010000294.1:0-3333 GCA_039935875.1 Casimicrobiaceae bacterium | reverse complement strand
ACGAGCTCGACCTCAAGGGACTGTCGATCGTCGTCGATTGCGCGCATGGCGCGGCCTATCACGTGGCGCCGCCGGTATTTCGCGAGCTGGGCGCGGACGTCATCGCGGTCGCCGACCAGCCGGACGGCATCAACATCAACGCCGGAGTCGGTGCGACCGTGCCGGCGCACCTGGCCGAGCAGGTCCTCGCGCATGGCGCGGATCTCGGCATCGCGCTCGATGGCGACGGCGACCGCCTGATCATGGTCGATCGCGACGGCCGCGTGTACGACGGTGACGAGCTGCTCTACATCATCGCACGCAATTACCAGCAGCGCGGTGTCGCGCTGGGTGGTGTCGTCGGCACGCAGATGAGCAACCTCGGATTCGAACAGGCGCTGGCACGCAATGGCATCGCGCTCGAGCGCACGAAAGTCGGTGACCGGTACGTGCTCGAGCGCATGGTGCAAAACGGCTGGCGACTGGGGGGCGAGAATTCGGGACACATCATCTGCCTCGACAAGCACACTACCGGCGATGCGATCGTCGCGGCGCTGGCGGTGTTGCGCGCGCTGATCGAACGCAAGGTCACGTTGTCTGCCGCCACCGAGTCACTGTCGCTATTTCCGCAGCACCTGATCAATGTGCCGCTGCGCCGAGGTGCCGACTGGCGCGCGGACGGCGAAGTCGCCAGCGCGGAGCACGACACGATCAGCGCACTGGGCAGCAGCGGCCGCGTGCTGCTGCGGGCGTCGGGAACCGAACCTGTGCTGCGCGTGATGGTCGAAGCGCAGGACGCGGTGCTCGCGCAACACCACGCGCAACTGCTCGCAGCCACCATCGCACGCATCGCCGGCCAGCGGCTCTAGCAATCGCTGGCCGCGCTCGTGCGCGGTTGCATCCGGTGTTGTACATTGGCCGCATGCAAATCAGCATCGTGACGCCGTCGTTCAACCAGGCGCGTTTTCTCGCGCAGTGCCTCGACAGCGTCGCGGCGCAACCAGTGCCCGGCGTGGAGCACGTGGTCTTCGACGGCGGAAGCAGCGACGGCTCGGTCGAAATTCTCCGCAGCCGAGGCTCGGGGATCCGATGGATTTCGCGGAAGGACGGTGGACAGGCCGACGCGGTCAATCAGGGTATTCGGGGCACGCGCGGCGAGATCGTCGGCTGGCTCAACTCGGATGACTTCTACTATCCAGGCAGCTTCGCGCAGGTGCTGCAGGCGTTCCGCGACGATGAAAGCATCGACGCCGTGTACGGCCACGCCGATCATGTCGACATCGACGGCCACGCATACGAACGCTTTCCCACCGAGCCATGGAATCCCGCGCGGCTGGTCGAGACGTGTTATGTATGCCAGCCCGCGCTGTTTTTTCGCCGGCGGGTCATCGAGCGGGTTGGGCTGCTCGATGCCAAGCTCGAGTACTGCATGGATTACGACTACTGGCTACGTTTCGCGCAGGCGCGACTCGACGTCCGATGCATCACGGCAAAACTGGCGGCGTCGAGGATGTATGCGACCAACAAGTCGATGGGCTCGCGAATTCCCATGGCCGCCGAAATCAACCGCATGTTGCGATCGCATTTCAGCATCACGCCGGACAACTGGCTATTTGTCTATGGACATGCGGTGGCGGACGGATGGATCCCGCGCGAAACTTCGTGGCGTGGCTACGGCGCGGTCATGGCACTCGCTACGCTCGCTGCTGCGCTACGCTTCAACGGCCGCGTCAGCCGGCCGATGCTCCGCCGGATCGGAACGCTGGTGAAAAAAGGTTTGGGATTCGCGCGTTGACGAGGTCCGCTGGCGCGCGAGCGGAACGTCCCGATGATTCAACATTACATTGCGCTTCACCAGGGAACATGGACAAGTCGACGCCGATCTATGTTGCAGGGCATCGCGGCCTTGTCGGGAGTGCGATCGTTCGCGAACTCGAGCGACAGGGCTTCGACCGCCCGATCGTCCGCACGCATTCCGAAGTAGACCTCGCGCAGTACGAGCCGACGCTCGAGCTGTTGCTGCGCGAGCGGCCGAAAGTGATGTTCGTCGCCGCATCCAGAGTGGGCGGCATCGCAGCGAACAACGATTTCCCGGTCGACTTCCTGATGTGCAACCTCGCGCTGCAAATGAACGTGTTCCGCGCCGCGCATGCGGCTTCGGTGGAACGCGTGGTGTTCCTCGGCAGCTCCTGCATCTACCCGCGTGACGCGCCTCAGCCGCTTGCCGAGAACGCGTTGCTGACCGGATCTCTCGAGGCGACCAACCGTCCGTACGCCATCGCCAAGATCGCCGGCATTGAAATGTGCTGGGCGTACAACCGCCAGCATGGGCACTCGTGGCTCGCAGCGATGCCGACGAACCTCTACGGCCCGCGAGATCGCTATGAACTCGCCAGTGCGCACGTGCTGCCGGCGCTGCTGCGCAAGGCGCATGAGGCGCGTGTCGGCGGTACGCGCACGTTAAAGGTGTGGGGGTCCGGAAATGCGCGACGCGAGTTCCTGCATGTCGATGACCTGGCACGGGCGCTGGTGCATCTCGCCACGCTCCCCGACGCACGCTATCTTCCACTGGTGGCCCCGCAGATCTGTCCGATCGTCAACATCGGCAGTGGCTCCGAACTGACGATCGCCGAGCTCGCCATGCTGATCGTCGATGTCGTTGGCTTCGAGGGCGCAATCACCTTCGATGCCGGCAAACCGGACGGCGCACCGCGCAAGATCGTCGACAGCACACGGATGCGCGCGCTCGGCTGGGCCCCGGCGATCGGTTTGCGTGACGGCATTGCGTCCACCTACGAAGACTTCAAGGCACACGTATAATTCACGCATCATGGTCGAGTTCGCGCACGCAGAGGCTTCAGGAATCGCGCTGCCGGCTTTTGCCAGGTGGCAGGATTCCCTGCGCGATGCGTATGCCGGCGCTGACATCGACGCGTTCGAAGCGACCTACACCTTCCTGAGTGAACATGCGGTCGATACGCGCACCGCCGATGGCGAGTCGCTCGCCGAACGCGGGCTTGGCACCGCGACCATCCTGTCGTCGCTGAGTCTCGACCCGGGAACGATTCATGCCGCACTGCTGATGCCGCTGGCGCAGGCGCGCATCGTCGATGCCGAGGCGATCGCGGCGCAATTCGGCCACGATGTCGCGGGATTGGTCGCTGGCGTCACCCGCATGGACGACATCCGCGCAACGCCGGAAAATGTGGCGCCCGCGCAGCGCGAGATTCAGGTCGAGAACCTGCGCAAGATGCTGCTGGCGATGGTCGAGGACATCCGCGTCGTGCTGATCAAGCTCGCCGAGCGCACGCAGGCATTGCGCTTCCTGGGCGACGCGGACGAATCGCTGCGCCG
>JBDTJK010000293.1:0-3336 GCA_039935875.1 Casimicrobiaceae bacterium | reverse complement strand
AGCCACCCCGGCAACATTGGCGCCGCTGCGCGCGCGATGCTGACGATGGGTTTCGCGCGCCTCACGCTGGTTTCGCCCAAGCGTTTTCCCGATCCGGCGGCGATCGCGCTGGCGTCGGGCGCCACCGCGGTGCTCGACGCCGCGCAGGTGGTTGCCACGCTCGACGAGGCATTGACGGGTGCTTCCTGCGCGATCGGACTGTCGGCGCGCCCGCGCGAATTCGCAGGTCGCGTGATGAACGTGCGGGACGCGGCGGCGCTGGCGTTTTCGGCGGAGGCCGGCAACGCGGATGTGGCATTCGTGTTCGGCACCGAGATGAGCGGGCTCACCAATGATGAGCTCGCGCGCTGCAACGTCGTCGGCGTCATCCCGTCGAATCCGGCGTACGCGTCGCTGAATGTCGCCGCGGCCGTGCAGGTAATGTGCTACGAACTGCGCATGGCCGCAGGCGGCGGCGACGTGTGGCGCGTCAAGCGTTTTGCGCCGGCCTCGGGTGACGAGATCGAGGGCCTGCATGCGCACGCCCAACGTACGCTGCAGGCGATTGGCTTCCTTGATCCCGCAAGGCCGCGCCGGCTGATGCCACGGCTGCGCCGGCTGTTTGCGCGCAGCGGGCTCGAGAAGGAGGAAATCAACATCCTGCGCGGCGTGCTGGCGCGCATCGACGCGCTGCTGCGCGGCGAATGAAGCGGACCCACCCCCTCATTCCCGCGTCCGCAGGAATGACGGCGGGGTTCCGGCTTCCGCGGCGATGACGGCAGCATGTTGGGCGGCAAGGCCTGCGCGCACCGCGAATCAGTACTGCGCAAAACCCAGCGCTGAACTTACAATCGCGCCACGATGAGCGACGCGGCCGTACCCGTGCTGACCCCTGCCACCAGCGTCGCGATGCAGGACCGCGCACGCCATTGCCACAACTGCGATCACGCGCTCGGTGCCGGCGACGAATATTGCGGGCGCTGCGGCCAGGAAACACGCATCGCGCTGCCAACGGCGCGGCAGTTCATGCGCGAAGCCGCGGGGCGCTATGTCGCCGTCGACGGGCGCTTGTGGCGGACACTGCGCGCGTTCGCGCACCCCGGCCTGTTGACGCGCGAATACATCGCAGGCAGGCGCCGGCGCTATGTGCGCCCGGGGCGGCTGTTCCTCGTGACTTCGATCGTCGTGTTCACCGCGATCCGCCTCGCGACCCACGACCAGCCGGGGACATTCGAGGCCGCACGCGAAGCGGCACGCGCGAATCAGCACGCTGCGGACGCTGGGAAAGGTCCGGCGACGGCCACTCGCACGACCGCGGCGGTGCGCAAAAGCGCGACCGCGCAGGGCAACCAGCCGCACGACGACGATCCCGGCGTGATCCTGCGCACCGACAAGTTCAACGTGTCGCTGGACGATGACATGAAGCTGCATGTCGACGGCAACGGTCCTGCGCTCGGATTGCTGCGCGACCGCGTCGAGCATTTCAATGCACTGCCGCGCACGGCGAAAGGTGACCAGCTGATGACGAGCGCGTTTCGCTACGGACCCTACGCGGCGATCGCGCTGTTGCCGGCGTTCGCGCTGATGCTGAAGATCGCTTTTCCGTTCAGCACGCGGCGCTATCGCGACCGGCCACGTCGCTTTGCCGCGCACCTGGTGTTCGCCGCGCACAGTCACGCGTTCCTGTTCCTGCTGACCGCGATCATGGTCGTCGTGCCGTGGCCAACCTGGGTCGTTTCGCTGGTGCCGATCGCGGCCGCCTACTATCTGCTGCGCTCGATGCGCGTCGTCTATGGCGGTGGCTGGCCGCTCACATTGCTGCGGGGCTTCGTGCTGCTGGCGCTGTATTCGATCGCGTTTGCAGTGGTGACGATCGGCCTGCTGGCGCTGGCCGTCGTCCTGCAGTAACCGGCCCGCCGCGTCAGGTCTTGCAAACCTTGTCGCGGCTGGCAGCGAAGCGGACGATGCGCAACTGGTGGCGCTGGATCCGCTTGTCGAGCGCTTCCAGTGTCGATCTGTAGCGTGTGCACACCGTCTTGGTGGCGCAACCGCGCTGCAGCTTGTCGTAGCGCGCGGAATCGTCCTGCGCTTTCTTCAGTGCTGCCTGTTCGCGCGTCAATTTGCGCGTCGCAGCCACGCAGGGCTTGTCAACGCTCGCCGTGCCCTCCGTTGTCACGCGGGGCGAGGTCGCGCGCTCGATCGGCGGCGTCGCCGCCTGCCCCGGAGCCACCGCGGTCGAGTTCGTGGCGGGCACGGCAGGTAACTGGGCCTGCGCCACAGCGGCGAAGACGAAGGCGACGATCATCGCCAGCATCTGCAGCACTTTTGTGAACGTTGTCATGTGCAATCTCCGTCGTTAACAGGCGCAAGAATAGCAGCGCCGGAGCTCCAACACGTTGGATCACCCAATACTTGAGCAAAATACTCGACAATGTAAACTGCTGCGATGTTCGATCGGCTGAAGGAAGACATCGCCGTGGTGTTCGACCGCGACCCCGCGGCGCGAACGCGCTGGGAAGTGCTCACCTGTTACCCTGGGCTGCACGCGCTGTTGCTGCATCGCAATATCGCGAACCCGCTGTGGCGCAGGGATTGGCGCTGGCTGGCGCGATTCAGCGCTCACGCCGTGCGCTTCATGACCGGCATCGAAATCCATCCGGGCGCGACCATCGGCCGTCGCGTGTTCATCGATCACGGCATGGGCGTGGTGATCGGCGAAACGGCGGATATTGGTGATGACTGCACGCTATATCACGGCGTCACCCTTGGGGGCACTTCGTGGAACAAGGGGAAGCGGCATCCGACGCTGATGCCGCAGGTGGTGATTGGCGCGGGCGCCAAGATCCTGGGACCGATCGTCATAGGCGAGGGCGCGAAAGTCGGCTCCAACGCAGTGGTGGTGCGCGACGTGCCCCCCGGCGCAACGGCCGTAGGCATTCCGGCGCGGATCCAGAGCGCTGAGGACTCGCAACGGCGCGAGTCGCAAGCCGAAAAGATGGGATTTGCTGCCTATGCGGTCGGCTCGGCGATGAACGACCCAATCGCGCAGGCGATGCACAAGCTGCTCGACCATGCCGCAGAAGTCGACGCCCGGTTCGAGCGGCTGGTAGCCCGATTGCAGCAGGATGGCGTCGACTGCGGCGACACTCAGGCCGTGGCAGAGGCGTTTGATCCTAATCAAATCAACAAGATGCTGGAATGAACTTCACGGCCGATTAGTTGACTAAATTGTTCGGGAATTGTAAGATAAGTCCAGTAAGATAAGTCCAAATTGCCGCCCCTTGAAGCGGGGTCACACAAGGATGCCATGCGCTTGACCACGAAAGGACGATTTGCCGTGACCGCGATGCTCGACGT
>JBDTJK010000292.1:0-6539 GCA_039935875.1 Casimicrobiaceae bacterium | reverse complement strand
AAGGTGTCGTTGGCGTCGATCGGCACCTTCAGGAGGCCGGAGCGCAGGTGGGTGACTTCGCCGCTGGCGTGCAGCACGTAGATATCCTGATGGTCCCACCATTCAACGTCCGACACGTAGGACATGTCGACCGGCAATTCGCTACGAATGGTGACGCGCACCCAATAGACACTGGACAACGGAAAATCAGCGAGCTGATCGAGCGGGCGAAATTGTTCCGGAGCAAGACGTCGGACGTCGTCGAACGTCAGGTTGGCCGTCGTGTCCTGGTAGACGCGCTCCGCGGCCTCGAGCTCGATGCCACGCGGCCGTGTCTGCGGCGTAATGACGAAGGGAGCGACGTCGGCCCATGACGGCAAGCCATATGCCGTGAGCAAAACAACCGCGATCAGTCGCCAATGCCGTCGCGCCACGTCACCCACCTCCATGCCGATTGCGAAGAATGCAGCAGCGGAAAGATGCAATCAAGGCGCACACGCCGATTCGAACATGTGGCGTGGCTGCCGCGCCACAACTGCGTTGTCAGTACGAAAGGGCGCGGTCGGCGCGGGTCCCTCCGGCCGGTCGAGCGCCCAGCCACAGGGGGGCAGATCCGCGCTGATCCCAGCCAACAGAGCGGTTCGAATTCATCTCCATGATCCAGGCCACGCTCGCGCAAATAGGTGTGGCACGCTCATGCCGGCTCCTCGACGGTGTGGGACGCGGCGATGCACAGTCTCCGCCAACCGCCTGCGCTCGGGGAGGTCCCGTCTGCCGCTCGCTGCCCCGGAACGTGCGGGATTCCTGTCGTGTGAGACGCCTCGGGAACGCCAAGGGCTGGCTCGTCATCCAATCCCGTGTATCCCGCGCCGTTCACGAGCGTCGGCAACCGCCGCGTCTTTACGGCGGCTAAAGCACGGCGCGCTGCGGCTCCCCTGCAGTCTTCGTTGGATAACCTTACACAAGCGAGCCCCGATGAACGCCCCGGAACGCATCGAACTTCCAGACATGCAGTCGCGGATCGACATGCGCGCGATCGCGATCGACGCCGTCGGCGTGTCTGGCCTGCGTTATCCGCTGACCATCCAAAGCCACGGGGCCCCGTTTCCCGCGGTGGCGACACTGGCAATGAGCGTCGGCCTGCCGGCAACGGCCAAGGGTACCCACATGTCGCGCTTCGTCGAGGTGCTCGAAGCACAGGCCGGACCGCTCGACGCTACGCACTTTCGCGTGCTGCTCGAGCGAACGCTGCACAGGCTCGACGCACAATCCGGGTCGATCGACATGCGCTTCACGATGTTCGTCACCAAGCGTGCGCCGGTATCGGGAGCGCAAAGCGTGCTCGACCACGATGTTCGCTGGCTCGGCAGCATCGACGCCGATGGGCGCTACGCATTCCGCGTGAAAGTCTGCGTGCCGGCGACCAGCCTGTGCCCGTGTTCCAAGGAAATCTCCGACTACGGTGCGCACAACCAGCGCTCGCTGATCACGATCGACGCGGAAGTCAGCGCCGACCTGTGCGCCGAGGAGCTGATTCGCATCGCCGAGCGCAGCGCTTCGTGCGAAGTCTACGGTCTGCTGAAACGCGTCGACGAGAAATACGTGACCGAACGCGCCTACGACAATCCGCGGTTCGTCGAGGACCTGGTGCGCGAGGTGGCGGGCGCCCTCGCCGCCGATCCGCGCATCAATGGATTCACCGTCGAAGCGGAAAACTTTGAATCGATCCACAATCACTCCGCGTTCGCGCGCATCAGCCGCGAATGACGGCAGGACGCTGCGGCAGCCACACGCGCAGTGCCTGGTACCAGGCTATCTTTGGAGGCAATCCATGACGATCCATGCAGTAACCCTGCTTTCGCGCGACGACGTAGCCGCTGGCACGATGGCGTTCCATTTCAGCAAGCCCCCGGGCTTCATGTACAAGCCCGGGCAGGCGATCGACGTGCTGATCGGCAAACCTGAGGCGGCGCTGAACGACGACAATCGGCACACTTTCTCACTGGTCGGCGCGCCGGGAGAGCGCGACCTGACGGTCGCCACGCGCATGCGTGACAGTGCGTTCAAGCGTGCCCTCAAGGCGTTGGCGCCAGGTGCACCGCTGCGCATCGAAGGCCCGTCAGGCTCACTGCTGCTGCATCGGGACAGCGCGCGCGCCGCGGTGATGATCGCCGGCGGCATCGGCATCACGCCGTTTGTCAGCATGCTTCGCAATGCCGCGGCCGAGCGCACGCCGCGACCGTTGACGCTGGTCTATTCGAACCGTGCGCCCAAGGACGCCGCATTCTTCGACGAGCTTGCGCTGCTCGAGGGCAGCCTCCCCGGATTCCGCCTGGTATCAACGATGACCGAAGCCAGCGGTTCGGTGCCGCCATGGGCGGGAGAAACACGGCTGGTCGGTGTCGCCCTGCTGCGATCCGCCACCGAAGGCCTCGCGGCGCCGGTGTTCTATATCGCCGGGCCGCCCGCAATGGTCGAAGCAGTGCGTGCGATGCTCGCCGACATGGACATCAGCGACGACGACATCCGCAGCGAGGACTTCTACGGCTATTGAGCGGACGCGCCGTCGGCACGAATGAACGCGACGACGTCGGCGCGGACCGGCGCGAGCCAGCGCAGCGGGTAGGCCAATGACCCGGCCAGCGTGCCATGGCCCACGCCTTTGTATAACTTCAGCGTCACATCCACGCCCGCCGCGCGCAGCTTGTTCGCGAGCTGCTGAGTGCTGCGCGTCGGGCTTACCACGGTGTCGTCGATCGCAGCTCCGAGAAACGTGCGCGGCACGCTCGACGTGACGTGTTCGATCGGCTGGCCTCCCGGCGGGTAATCGGGATGGTGAAACACGCGCTGTACGTCAGCAAGGCCGGAAGGCAGGAAATCGTAGGGGCCGGCGAGGCCTATCCATCCTTTCAGCGCCGACGGCGACAGGCCTTCCGCATTGAGCCAGCGCGAATCGAGCGCGAGCATCGCCGCGTTATAGCCGCCGGCGCTGTGACCCATCACGTAAACCCGCGTGCGATCGCCACCGAACGTGCCGGTGTGGCGCACTGTCCACGCCAGTGCCGCCGCACTGTCGCGCAGGAAGTCCGGATAGCTGACCGCGGGATACAGCCGGTAATCGGCAAGCACGGCGACGATTCCCGCCGACGCCAGCGCTTCCCCAACGAAGCGATAGTCGGCGCGTTCGCCGGTCGTCCATGAGCCGCCGTAGAAAAACACCACGACCGGATAACCCTGCACCGGTGCAGCGGAACGCGGCACATAGAGGTCGAGCGCCTGTCGCGGCTGGCTCCCGTACGCGATATCGGCATGTGCAACATAGGTGCCGCGCGGCACGAACGCGTTGACGAGGCCGAATACCGAGCATCCGCCCAGCATCGAGATGGCAGACACGAGGACGACGCAGGCCGCGAAGCGCAGCGCCCCGGTCACGCGAACGCCGGCTGTGCAAGCGGCGTGCGCCGGCTGCCCGGCTTGGCCAGCAGCATCTGCACATCGCCGATCGCGCGTTCCTCGAAGCCACCCTCGCAGTAGCACAGGTAGAACTCCCACATGCGGATGAACGATTCCGGATAGCCCTGCGCGCGCACGGCATCGAGCTTGCCGAGGAAGCGCTCGCGCCAGTGGCGCAGCGTGGTCGCGTAGTGCGGCCCGATGTCGTCAAGATGCACGAGCTTCAGGTCGGTGACGCGTGTCAGCGAAGAAAGCATGACGGTCACCGACGGGATCGTGCTGCCCGGGAAGATATGGCGCTGGATGAAGTCGACCGATTTGCGTGCGGACTCGTAGCGCTGGTCGGTGATGGTGATCGCCTGCAACAGCATCATGCCGTCGTCGGTCAACAGGCGTCCGCATTGCGCGAAATAGGTGTCGTAGTGCTCGTCGCCAACCGCTTCCACCATCTCGATCGACACCAGCTTGCTGAAGCTCCCGCGCAGGTCGCGATAGTCATCCAGCAGCAACGTGATTCGATCGGCGACACCGGCTTCAGCGATCTTGCCTGCCGCGAATGCATGCTGCTCGCGCGACAACGTCGTCGTGGTCACGCGGCAGCCATAGTTGCGCGCGGCATGAATCGCCATGCCACCCCAGCCGGTGCCGATCTCCAGCAGATGGTCGTCCGGTTGCAGGTCGAGCTTGCGGCAGATGCTGTCCAGGCGCGAGCGCTGCGCATCGTCCAGCGTCATCTGCGGGCGCTCGAATACTGCGCTCGAATACATCATCCTGCGATCGAGGAACAGCTCGAAGAACGCATTGCCGAGATCATAGTGAGCGGAGATATTGCGTCGCGAACCATCGCGCGTGTTGCGGTTGAGCCAGTGCAGCACCTTCTGCATCGGCTTCGTCACGCGCGCAAATCCGCCTTCCATGCCATCCAGCACGTCGCGATTGCGAAGCAGGATGCGCACCAGCGCGGTCAGGTCGTCGGTGCTCCAGTAACCCTGCATGTACGCCTCGCCGGCGCCGATCGAGCCGCCGAACGCGAGCTCGCTGTAGAAGCGCGGATCGTGAACGTACACGCTGGCGCACAGCGGACACTCGAGTCCGGCTTCTCCGAAAGTGCGCTCCGTGCCGCCATCCACCAGCCGCAGGCGGCCGCTGCGGATCGCAGTCAGTCGATCGAGGACCGAGCGCGCGGCAAGGCTGTCGAACAGGTGCGGCTTCGCAGTCAGCCGCGGAGTCGCGCGATCAAGCGTGGTGGTGGTCATCGAGGGTGCTCCGTCAGTGGCCGGTCGGCGTCGGGCGCGACCGGTGGCTTGGGGTGGGGATGAAAGGGCATGCGCTTCAACCACAGGCGCAACGCCTGCAGGTAGATACCGGCGACGACGGTTGCGGTGATCCATGGAAACGCGAGCAGCGCATGTGCCAGCGACCAACCTCCGATGGACTGGCGACGCAAACGCAATGTCGCGTCGAACACCTTCCGTCCTTGCCGCGAATCCAGCATGTGCACGTTGAGCGTCGCGTCTGGCAGCGAAAAGCGCCAGTCGTAGTCGAGGTCCATCGGCAGGAATGGCGACACGTGAAACGCCTTGCCGAAGCGATAGCGCTTGCGCGCGCCCTCCGCTTCGTTCAACGCATCGGTCAGCACGTAGGCATGCCGTTCGTTCCACGGCGTATTGGTGATTTCCGCGACGATGGTCTCCACGTGCGTGCCGTCTTCGTCGAAGACGTAGTAGAACGTGACCGGGTTGAAGCACACGCCGAAGTAGCGCAGATGTGTCAGCATGCGGATCGGCCCGCGCGGGCGCGTTCCGGTTTCGGCGAACACACGCTGGCGCACGGCCTCGTCGAGCGGCACGTCCGGGTCGCCGAGGTAGTCGGCGCGTCGCAAGCGCGCGATCGCCCAGCGTCGCGTCGACCAGAACCAGCGTCCGCGAAACACCCGGTCGAGCTCGGCCAGGTCCAGGTAGACCATGAACAGCCGGTATTCGAACGCGTGCCCGCGCGGCGCAAAGCGCCTGTGGCTAACCCGCCCTGTATAGAGTGCGCTGTGCATCGATGCGTCCCTGGAAGTGTTGCAGTGCGCACAGTGCGCTGACCACGCCATCCTCGTGGAAGCCATTGCGCCAGTAGGCTCCGCAGTAATAAGTGTCGAGCGGACCGTTGATTTCCTGCTGGCGCAGCTGCGCGGCAACCGCGGCGGGCGTGAACAGCGGATGGTCGTACGCCATGCGCTTGATGATCCTGCGGGGATCGATGGCGTCGCTACGGTTCAGCGTAACCAGGAAAGGCTGCGGTGAATCGAGCGACTGCAGCACGTTCATGTTGTAGGTCAGCGCCACGCGCTGCGCGGGCACTTCGGGGATGTGGTAATTCCAGGCTGCCCATGCGCGCCGGTTGCGTGGCAGCAGGCGCGTGTCGGTATGCAGCACGGCCTCGTTGCGCTGGTAGGTGATCGCCCCGAGCACCTCCCGCTCCGCGCCACTTGCGTCGGCAAGCATGCGTAGCGCCTCGTCGCTGTGGCAGGCGACGAAGGCCGCATCGAAACGCTCCGCGTCGTGGTCGCGCGTGCCGACGAAAACGCTGCCGCCCACGCGACGCAGCGTGCGCACCGCAGTGCCGAGCCGGATTCGATCGCGAAAACCTGCCGTCAGCCGCTCGACGTAACGTGCCGAACCGCCACAGATCGTGCGCCACTGGGGCCGGCAGTCGACGCTCAACATGCCGTGGTTGTGAAAGAAGCGGATGAATCCCTGCACCGGGAAATCGCGGATCCGCGTGGCATCGGTTGACCAGATCGCCGCTCCCATCGGAACGACGTAATGTTCGATGAATTCGCGCGAATACGCGCGCTGTGCAAGGTAGATACCCAGCGTCGTGTCGTCGCCGGGCGTCGCCAGCAGGTCGGGCGCCTCCCGATTGAATCGAACGATGTCACGCAGCATCCGCCAGAACGATGGCCGCAGCAGGTTGGTCCGCTGCGCGAACAGCGTGTTGAACGAGGTACCGTTGTATTCGAGGCCGCTGTGCGCATCGTGCACTGCGAAACTCATCGACGACGGCTGCGACGCAACACCCAGTTCGTCCAGCAGCGCGATGAAATTGGGGTAAGTCCA
>JBDTJK010000291.1:0-8025 GCA_039935875.1 Casimicrobiaceae bacterium | reverse complement strand
GTCGTGCGAAATCCATGACGATGACTCCGTTGCCTGGCTCGAGGAAGCGCTACTCGATGAACTGCTCGCTGCCGACGATGCCGATCTTGGTCAAGCCAAGTTTCTGCGCAGACGCCATCACTTCGGCGGCCGTTCCGTACCTGGAGGCCTTGTCCGGCCGCAGGTGGATCTCGGGCTGCACCGGCTGTGATGCCGCCGCGCGGATCTTGCCTTCGAGCGCCGCGCGGTCCTGCAGCCACTCGCCGTTCCAGTAGATCCGCGAACCGTCGTCGATGTCGATCTTGACGACTTCGGGCAGCGTGATCGGCGGCGGCGGATTGCCCGTCGGCAGATTGAGGTTGACCGAATGCAGCTGGATCGGAATGGTGATGATCAGCATCACCAGCAGCACCAGCATCACGTCGATCAACGGCGTGGTGTTGATGTCGATCATCACCTCCATGTCGGACGAGCTCGGGCCCACGTTCATCGACATTGCAATTCCTCCCGCGACGCGCCGTTCACGACGACTGCCGCGGAGGCGGCTCGGTGATGAAGGCGATCTTGGATATGCCCGCCCGCTGGCACGCGTAGATCACACGGCCCACGCCTTCGTACCTGCCATCGGCGTCGCCGCGGATCTGCACTTCGGGCTGCGGAATCAGCATCGCCACCCGCTTCAGGCGGTCGATCAACGCGTCGGTGTTCTTCATCTGCAGCTCGTTCCAGTAGATCTTGCCGGTGGCATCGACGGAGATCGTGATGTTCTCGGGCTTGGTCTCGCGCACCTCGTTGCGCTCCTTCGGCAACTGCACGGGCACCGAATTGCGCACGACCGGCACGGTGATCAGGAAGATGATCAGCAACACCATCATCACGTCGACCAGCGGCGTGGTGTTGATGGTGGAGATCGGATCGTCGTCTTCGCTGGCCGAACCGACGGTCATCGACATGATCTACGCCTTGGTCGACGGATGCGGCGTCGACAGCAGCACGGCGTGCAGGTCGGCGGCGAAGCTGCGCACCCGCTCCATCGCCGACTTGTTGCGGCGTATCAGCCAGTTGTAGCCGAGCACGGCGGGAACCGCGACGGCGAGGCCGATGGCGGTCATGATCAGCGCTTCGCCAACCGGCCCGGCGACCTTGTCGATCGACGCCTGGCCCGCGATGCCGATCGCCGTCAGCGCGTGATACACGCCCCAGACCGTGCCGAAAAGTCCCACGAAAGGAGCGGTGGAACCCACGGTGGCGAGAAACGCCAGCCCGTCCTGTGTGCGGCTTTGCACGTTCTCGATCGCACGCTGGATCGACATGCTCATCCAGTCGTTCATGTTGACGCTGCCGAGCAATCCGGTGTGCTTCTTGGATGCCTCGAGACCGCTTTCGGCAATGAAGCGGTACGGACTCCCCTGCTTGAGCGCCGCGGCACCCTGCTGCACGGACGGTGCCGTCCAGAACGTCTTGTCGGCCTTGCGTGCCTGCTTGTTCATCCTCGCCTGTTCATAGACCTTGGTAATGATCACGTACCACGAGCCCATCGACATCACGACCAGGATTCCGAGCGTGATACGCGCGACGAGGTCGCCGCCGTTCCACAGTGCCTGCAGGCCATACGGGTTGTCGACGATTTCGGTAGCCGGCGCAGCCTTCGCCGCGGGTGCTGCGACCGGGGCCGGCGCCATCGCGTCAGGGGCCGCCGAAGGTGCTGCCGGCGCCGCCACCGGGACTGCAGGTGCCGGCGTTTGTGCCGTCGCGCCCTGCGCCAGGAAGGTCGCCAGCGACGCCACCACCAGAGCCGCGGCAATCGCCGCCAGACGTTTCATGTTCGACATGTTGTCTCCACGCATATGTTTTTCATCACCTGGGATGAGTTGATGAAGTAGTGTATTCCGGCACACGCTGATGTGTTGTGGAGGGCGCAATTTCAGGACACATCCCCGGACGGCGGGCGCTCCGGCAGCCTCGCAGGATCGCGTTCGCGCATCAGGTTGGACTCCGGCGGCTCCGCCACCGACCGAAGGTTCTTCGGCCGGGCAGGCAGATACGCCAAAACACGATGGCCCCGACGCGTCGGGGCCAGGTACGCCAGAAAATCGCGCGATTCTACACGAACCGCGCGCCAAGCGCACCGGCGACGCTGACTGCCAAAGCGCGTGCACGTGGCCGCCCCGCGACGCTCCGTCGGCCACCCGCGCGTCGACCGCAGAGCCGCCGGTCGCCTCAAACGCACCTTGGAGGCGCATTTTGCCGCGTTCGTCGCATGCGCATTGCCGGCATTCGCGCGCGTTCCTAGGATGTAGCCATGATTGCGATCGCGCATCAGCCCTTGTACGCAGTTCCCATGAATCCGGATGAGCCGCGAGCCGCATCCAATCAGCACACGATCACTTTTTGCACCACTGGAGCACTGCCATGAACACTTACCGTCCCCGCGTTCCCCGCATCACCCTTGCGCTCACCGCCGCGGCGCTGACGATCGCCACGCTTGCAGTATCGGTGATTGCTCCGTCGCGGATGGATTTCCGCAGCCAGCAGGTCGAAACCGTGGCCATCTCGCAGGCGGCTGCGGCCAGCGCCGCCGATGTCGCGCCCGCGCCAGTCGATTCGATCGACGTCGTCGCATCGCGCGATACGCGCCTCGTCACCGTGGTGGAATCGCGCCACGTGCAGCAGCAACGGCTGCGCAGCTGACCGACGTCCGCCGCACGTCCATCGAAGCTGCCACGAAGCAAAGCCACTGGGTCCCCGCTTTCGCGGGGATGACGGCGTGGGCGTCGCGGCAGCCGCGCTAGTGGATCAGCGGAAACGCCTGCGCGATGTCGTACGCCTGCACGGCGCGGATCTTCGTCTCGAGCTGCACGTAACGCGCGGCCTTCGCCGCCGGCAGCGCGCGCATCACCGCATTGAACATCTTGCGCCGTGCGCGCATCTCCGCCTCGTCCGCCTGCATGTTGCGCAGTGCCAAGTCCTTCGCCTCGAGGTTCGATACGCGACGGTCATTGTTGAGCAACGACTCGGCTGACACGGCGCGCGCGCGTCCGAGCATATCGAGGCTGCGCTGGTAACTGTCGTAGATCGGCCAGAATTTCTTCGCCTCCGTGTCGGACAGCGCCAGCGTGGAAGCAACCAGCGCGTGCTTGTCCGATTTCACCGCAGCGCGCAGCGCCTGCATGTCGGTGGCGCCCGCATTCGCAGGCTGTGCGTGCGGTGCGCCCGCAAAGGCCAGCGCGACCAGCGCGGCACCCAGCAATTTTGGCATGACGTTCCTCTCGAATATCGGATGGCAATGCGCGCCACCGCGGTCTTGTAGCACATTTTGCCCGAGCGACGCGCGTTGCCGCGTTCGCGCGGCGGTCGCACGGGCAAAAAAACGGGGAGCCAAAGCTCCCCGTCCAGTTGCTGCAGTGATGACGCTTACTTGAACGAGTAGTTGACGCTGCCGTAGACAAAGCGCCCGCGGGGGTCGTAGTAGGACGAGTCGAAGCCGTCGATGAACGTGCCTTGCACATTCGACACCGGTGGGTTGGTGTCGAACAGGTTCTTGGCACCCAGCGTCAGCTTCCAGTTCTTGAAGCCCGTGTAGCTGGTTTGCAGGTCCCACAGGCTCATCGAGCCCACGCGCCGTTGGTTGTAGAAGTAGTCAAGGCCATAGTCGATATAGCTGGTCTGGAAAGTGTTGCCCAGCGTCGTTGACCACGGCCCCTTGTTCCACGTGACAGACGCGTACTGCTTGTAGCGCGGAATCACGCCCAGTCCGTTTGCACCATACGCGTTCGATACGCCACCCCCGTAACTGCCGTCGGTGTTCTGCGAGTCGTAACGGATAAAGTACGTGCCGTTGATGTTGAACACGAAGTTGCCCACCCACGACGTCGGCGTGCGATAGTTCAGCGAGACATCCACACCTTCCATGTGAACGTTGCCTTGGTTCACGTACGTCTGCTGGATGTTCGTGATGGGGCCCGGCAAGTTGGGCTGGGTCGGATCGACCGGACCGCGGGTCACGTAGCCGTTGAACCTGCCGAGATCCTGCAGGATGCTCTGCGTGGAGGGGCCGCTGCTGATCGTGTTCGACAGGTTGAGCTTGAAGTAGTCGAGCGAGATCGAGCCACCGCGCACCGGCTCCCAAATCCCGCCAAACGTGAACTGGTAGGACTTTTCTGGCTGCAGGTGGGGGTTGCCGCCCAGCGTGATCGGGAATTGCGTGATGCAATCCCGCGCGTCGCCGGTGGTGGGGCAGCGCAGCGGATCGGATTGGCCCGTCGCCGACACGCCGGTGGTGTTCGGCGTGTACAGCTCATACAAGCTCGGCGCGAGGAAGCCCGTGCCGTACGAGGTCCGCATCAGGAAGCTGGACGTCGGCTGCCAGCGCAGGCTGACTTTCGGGTTGGTGGTGCTGCCGAAGTCGCTGTAATGGTCGTAGCGGACCGCGATGTCGCCTTCCAGCGTCTTGACGATCGGCACGTTCAACTCGGCGTAGGCCGCCCACAGGTTGCGCGATTGATTCACCGCGCCGATGTTGCCGCCGTAGCCGGTCAGGTCGCCCGAGGCCAATGCCGCACTGGGCGTCTGGTCAAGTTCCTCGCGGCGGAAATCGGCACCGACTGCCAACGCCGCGCTTCCGGCGGGCAGCTTGAATATCTCGCCGGAAGTCTTGAGGTTGACGCCGTACTGCTTGGCCGTGCCCTCGAACGTGGTGCCTACGTACTTCGTGGCCTGAATCTGCTGCTCGGTGGCCGCAGTATTGGGCCCGAACAGGTTCACGGTGCCGCTGTTGAGCAGCGGGAGGATGCGCGAATAGAACACGAAGCCGTCGTTGACCTTTTCCGTGGCTTTCGATTCGGAGTAGAAACCGTTGGCGTCCCAGTCCCAATTCTTCCACGCCCCCTTGACGCCGAAGATGGCCTGGCCGTTCTCGTTGGTGTCGGTGGTGTTGCGCATGCCGCACTCGACGCAGCGATAACGGACGTCCAGCGGCTGGCCGTCCACACCGGCCGCAGCGGCCAGGTCGTGCGGGTAGTACGCGCTGGTGGGCTGCAGCAGGATCTGGCCGTTGGGCGCGAAGGTACCCGCAGCGAACAGACTGGAAATTGGTGTCGGCTGGATTTGGAAACGGGTTTCGTCACGCGAATACAACGCGGTTGCATACGCCTGCCAATCCCGGTTGATCTGGAATTTGCCAGACGCGAAGAAGTTCCACAGCTTGTTGTCCGGGACCATCTGCACGCCGTCCATCATCGACGGATCGAAGTAACAGCCGGAACCGAGGATCGCCGGGTCCTTGAAGTTGGGCGCCGTGCAAGGACCGGGCACGCCGATGTGGCCGGTGGTGATGTTGCCCGGGAACGTGTTGCTCGAAATGGCAAGCAGGTTGATGTAGGGCAGGTACGACGTCCTGGAGTAGTCGCGCTGGTTGTCGTCGAGCGAATTCTGTTTCGCGTACGACAACGACATGAATGCGTTGTAGCGATCCTTGGACAGGTCGCCGAAGCCGACGGTACCGCTGGCAATCCACTGCTCACCGCCACCGCTGCGCGTCGGCGATCCGTACTGGACCGAGCCTTCCGCACCGCGATAGTCGGAGCGCATGATGAAGTTGATAACGCCCGCGATGGCATCCGAGCCGTAAATGGCGGACGCGCCATCCTTCAGCACTTCGACGCGCTCGATGGCGTCAAACGGGATGGACGACAGGTTGACACCTTCCGCAGCCGAGACGGCGCCACCGGTGGTGGTGATGCGCTTGCCGTCAATCAGGATCAGCGTACGCTGTCCGCCCAGGCCGCGCAGCGAGGCGGTCTGGTTCGAGAAAGTGGAGGCGCCAATGACGTTGGACAGCGACGTATTGCCGAAGCTCGTATTGGCCGTGATGTAATTCATGAGCTCCATCGCGGTGGTCGCGCCGGAGCGCTGGATATCCTCGCGCGTGAGCACCGTGACGGGGAGTGCGCTTTCGCCTTCGACGCGCTTGATGTTCGAGCCGGTGACTTCGACCTTGATGTCGGCCTGCTGTGCCTGTGCGTACGGGCTCAGCAGCGCAACGCCAACGCCGCCAAGTACATAGGCAAGCGCCGTCGCAACTTTTTTGCGTTGAAACTTCATGAGAGACCCCCAGTAAATGTGCATCGCGCGGAACGAGAATGTCCGCTGGCAGCACGTGGCGTCACGTTACCGCAACGTCCATTTGCGGAGCTAGCGATTCGGGCGTTTGTTGCGAAAAAGTCCGGTCGCGTGTCGTAATTCCGCAAAAGCGCCGGCTGTGGCGAACATGCGTGCGTCAGAACATCGGGAGCGAAGCTCGTTCGCCGGCGGAAATCAAATAGCCAAAAGTGCGGGAATAAATGCGCAACCCATTGTTTTCTTGGCTGCGTTTGGGGCGTTGCCGGTTCGTGGATTGCGCAAAACCGCCCACCTCGCGTCGAAGCGGCGATGGAAAAGCGTTGTTGCAACGCAGCAAATGACGGCGAGCCTGTGCCACATCGGTTCCAGGCCGACCGCCTTTCGCCTCCGCCATGCCGGCCTCACGCTGTACAAAGACCGATTACAGGCGGGAAACCACCCCCCTGTTCCGGAAGAACTGCGCGCGACGGCAGCACCGTCGCGCGCCCCGGCGCTACAGCTCGTTTGATGGGATGCCGTTGGTAATCGCGTTCGACAGGCGGATCTTGAAGTAGTCGATCGACAGCGACGTGCCGCTGCCCAGCGCGAGCGCAAGCTTGCTCTTCCTGAATTTCATGGTGCAACCCCCAAGTTGATTGTCGAATCAACGGGCGTGCACCCCCAGTCCCACTGCCGCCAACGCTAAATGACACAACCGCTGCGCGCAACGAAAACGCCGCCAGCGTCATTGGCGGCGGGCACCGCTTGTTGCGTTTTTGCCCGCACAAGACTGGCCATCGCGATTCGGCGACAATCACGCCTCCTCCAACTGACTTCGCCATGTCCGCGACCGCCGCGACAGGGCGCACGCCGATGCACGCGATCACACCCGCCCTGCCCGCCGACGTCCCGGCGATCCACGCGATGATCCGCGGGCTCGCCGACTTCGAGCGCCTGACCGAACTTTGCACCGGCAGCGAAGCGCAACTCGCCGACGCGCTGTTCGGTGCGCATCCCGCCGCCGAAGTGCTGGTCGCCCGCTGCGACGGGGAGATCGCCGGCTTCGCGTTGTTTTTTGCGACGTACTCGACGTTTCTCGCGCGCCGCGGACTGTGGCTCGAGGACCTGTTTGTCACGCCGGCGCTGCGCGGTCGTGGCATTGGTGCTGCGTTGCTCGCCGCCGTCGCAGGTGTCGCGCGAGCGCGCGACTGCGGACGCTTCGAATGGGCCGTGCTCGACTGGAACGAATCCGCGATCGGCTTCTACCAGCGGCTCGGCGCGACGCTGATGCACGACTGGCGTATCGCGCGCGTCACCGGCAACGCGCTGGCGGCGCTCGCCGGAAGGTGACCCCGGATCGGCGATAATCGCGTTTTCGCCGCAGGCTTTGCACATGCCTCTCGATTGCGCAGTTCCCGACATCGACATCGACGCCGACTTCTGGTCGTTGCGTTTCGTCGATGAAGCCAGCGACAGCTATCTGGTGCGCAAGAACGTCGCGCTGCCGCTGACCACGTCGCTCGACAGCGGCGCGATGGCAAGCGTGTACGCCGACGGTGGCTACGGCTACGCCGCCACCAGCGACACGTCCCCCGCCGGGCTGCGCGACGCCGTTGCTCGTGCGCGGCAATGGGCATCGGCAACCGCCCGCCACGCGATCGCCGACTCACGCGCGTTGCCGCGGCCCGTGCCGCGCGGCAGCTACGCATCGCCTGCCGGGAGCGGAGCGCCGCTGTCGCGGCGCAACTGGTTCGACCTGCTGCTCGCCGAGTCGCATGCGACCGGCAACGATCCGCGCATCGTCGACTGGGAGGTCGGTGTCGACATCGTGCGTTCGACGCAACGCCTCATCACCAGCGGGGGCGGCGACGTGATCCAGCATTACCGCTTCCTGATGCCGTCGGCCAGCGTCACCGCGCATGCCAACGGCGACACCGTCGTGCGCAC
>JBDTJK010000290.1:0-5085 GCA_039935875.1 Casimicrobiaceae bacterium | reverse complement strand
ACTACGAAACGATCGCCGGTGGCGCGGGCGCCGGGCCCGGATTCGCAGGGGCCAGCGTCGTGCAGACGCACATGACCAACTCGCGGCTCACCGATCCCGAGGTGCTGGAGTGGCGCTTTCCGGTACGTCTCGACGCGTTTCGCATCCTGCACGGCACGGGTGGCGGGGGCCGCTTCGCCGGTGGCGATGGCGGCGAGCGTCGCGTGCGCTTCCTGGCACCGATGACGGCGGTGATGCTTGCCAATCATCGTCGCGTGGCGCCGTTCGGCATGCACGGTGGCGGCGCGGGTGCCGTGGGTTGCAACTGGGTCGAGCGCGCCGACGGCACGCGCGAGTCGTTCGGGGCGACGTTCAGCGTCGAGATGCAGCCGGGCGACGTGCTGGTGGTGCAGACACCTGGCGGCGGCGGTTTCGGACCGCCCACCTAGCTGATGCGCGAATGCCATGTGGTTGCTGCACGACGGTGGTCACACGTGCCGGATATAGGGCGAACACGCGCGGCTCGCGCGGCCCGGCGCCGTGCCGCAGCAATCGCATACGTCGCATAATGGCGCCTCGTCCAATCCTGCGGAGGCCGCGATGAGCAGCGTCCACGACTTCACCGTCGCCGATATCGGTGGCAAGCCTGTCACGCTCAAGCGTTACGACGGCGACGTGCTGCTGATCGTCAACGTCGCCAGCCAGTGCGGCTTCACGCCGCAGTACAGTGGGCTCGAGGCATTGCAGCAGAAGTTCCATTCGCGCGGCTTCGACGTGCTCGGCTTTCCATGCAACCAGTTCGGCGGCCAGGAACCCGGCAGCGAAGTGGAGATCGCAAAATTCTGCGAGCTCAACTACTCGGTGACGTTCCCGATGTTCGCCAAGGTCGCCGTCAACGGCGATGCTGCGGCGCCGTTGTATCGCTACCTGAAGGCGGAAAAGCCCGGCTTGCTGGGCAGCGAAATGATCAAGTGGAATTTCACCAAGTTCCTGGTCGACCGCAAGGGTCGCGTGCTGAAACGCTACGCGCCCAACGACACGCCGGAGTCGATCGCACCGGACATCGAGCAGGCGCTATGATTCGATGCACGATCCGCTAACGCAGGCAAAGGCGAGCGTGATTCGCGCGCGCGCCGCCCGCGGCACGATCCGATGGCGGCGCCTGCGGGTGACGGCCGCTGCCGCGTTGACGTTCCTCTTCGCGACCTGCGCCGCCAGTGCGGCGAGCTGGGAAGACCCTGCCAAGGTGCTGCGCGTCGCATTCCCGGTCGCCGAGACCGGTTTCGATCCGTCGCCTTCGCAGGACTACTACTCGGCGCACGTGTTGCGCATGATCTTCGATCCACTGTACGTGCCCGGGTACCTCGAGCGGCCGTACCGCGCCGTTCCCAATACAGCGGACGCAATGCCCGAAATCTCGGCCGACGGCAAGACATGGACGATCCACCTGCGCAAGGGCATCCATTTCGCCGACGACCCGGTGTTCAAGGGTAAAAAGCGCGAGCTCACCGCGCAGGACTAAATCTACGAATGGAAGCGCGTCATCGATCCAAAGGTGCGCTCGCCTAACGCCTACTACCTCACCGGCAAACTGGTCGGAATCGACGAGGCGGTGGCCAAGGCGCGGGCGAGCGGCAAATTCGACTACGACGCCGAGATTCCCGGAATGCGCGCACTGGATCGCTATACGTTGCGGCTGGTGCTGGTCAACACCGACTACACGCTGATGAGCTACCTGCAGCAGGTGGCGCTGTGTGCCGTGGCACGCGAAGTCGTCGAAGCCTACGGCGATGCCAGCACGTGGGTGATGGACCATCCGGTGGGCACCGGCCCCTACCGGCTGAAGAGCTGGCGACGCGGGCAGAAGATCGTGCTCGTGGCCAACCCGGGATTCCGCGAGGAATATTTCCCGGCGCCGCCCGCTGATGCGGGCGCCGCCACACGTGCGCTCGCGCTGTCGATGAAAGGCAAGCGGGTGCCGCAGATCGGCAGCGTCGAGATCTCGATCATCGAGGAGCCGGCGCCGACGCTGCTCGCCTTCGATTCGCGCACGCTCGACTATTTCAACGTGCCGGTCGACTTGACCGCGAAGGTGATCGGCCCTGACGGCAAACTGCTGCCGGCGTACGCCAGCGAGGGCGTCACGCTGCACACGATCGTGCAGAACTCGCTGGGCTACACCTATTTCAACATGGAAGACCCGGTCGTCGGCGGCTACACGCCCGAACGGATCGCGCTGCGCCGCGCCATCGTCACCGGATTCGACTCGCACGACCTTGTCAAGGTGATCTACAAGGGACAGGCGCGGGTGGCGACACAGATCGTGCCACCCGATGCCACTGGCCACGTGGAGGGGCTGGACATCCATCCGGCCTACGACCCGGCGACCGCGCGCGCACTGCTCGATCGCTTCGGCTACAAGGACCGCGGCGGCGACGGTTATCGCGAGCTTCCGGACGGCAAGCCGCTCACGCTGATGATGGGTTCGACGCCGACCAGCCTCGATCGCGACCGCGACGAACTGTGGAAGAGGAGCATGAAGGCGATCGGCATCCGCATCGACTTCGTCAAGCAGAAATGGCCGGAGCTGCTGAAGATGGGACGCGACGGCAACCAGCTGCAGATGTGGAGTGTCGGCTGGATCAACAACGGCGGCGACGGCGACGCGTTCGCGCAGTTGATGTACGGCCCCAATGCGGGCCAGTCCAACCTGGCGCGCTTCCACAACGCCGACTACGACGTGGCCTACAGTACCAGCAGGACGCTGCCCAATGGCCCGGCGCGCGACGCGCTGTTCGTGCGCATGGCGAAGATCCTGCAGGCGTACACGCCCGCCGACCTCGACGTTTTCCGCTATGAAAACACCGCCGTGCGTCCATGGGTGCTCGGCTACAAGAAGAACGTGCTGTTCGAGCACGAGTGGGCGTACCTGGACATCGACGTCGCGCGCCAGCAGGCCGGCAAGTAAAAAAGAAAGGGCAGCAGCGCTGCCCTTGATTCCTGTCCGGTCGATTCGCGGGGCCGTTGTGCCGGGTCCCTTCGCGCGCAAACGCGGGTGATGATGCGGGTGACGATCGCGTGTCAGACGCGCAATGCCGCCGCTGTCGTGTAGTGGTGTGAGTTTTGTGTAGCCGATGTCAACCTGTACGCGATGACTGCAGCATAGTCCTCGACATCGGCGACGTCAAAGAAAAATCGGACAGACGCCAGGCCACGGCGGCCTCGCCGCCGCGCAATCAGCGCTGGAAGTCATATACGTTGCCGATAGCAAGAAGCGTGCTTATTTCGTCCAGCGCGCGCCGCGACTCGTCGAGCAGCGCGGGGTCGGCGAGATCGGCCGGCAGCAGCCGATCGCGGTAGTTGCGCAGCACGATGCGTTCGAGCGCGTCGCACAGCGGCGCATCGACGAACACGCGCGCAGCGACCGACGCGCGCTCGGCCGCGGTGAGCTCGACCCGCAGGCGCAGGCAGGCCGGGCCGCCACCGTTGCGCATGCTCTGGCGCAGGTCGAACGTCATCACTTCGGCGATCGGCCCATGCTGTGCCAGCAGGCGATCGAGATACGCCGACGTGTGCGCGTGCTCGCGGCACTCCGCCGGCGCCACCAGCAGCAGCCGCCCATCGGCGCGCTTCAGCAGCTGGCTGTTGAACAGGTAGGTGGCGACGGCCTGCTGCACGCTGACGTCGGATTCCTCGACGACGATCGGATTGAGGTCGGCGATGATCTCGTGCAGCCGCGCAAGCAGCGCCGGCTGACCGACGTAAGCCTGCGCGTGGCAGAACAACACATTACCCGCGCCGACGGCGATCACGTCATTGTGGAAGACGCCCTGGTCGACGACCGCCGGATTCTGCTGAGCGAACAGCGTGCGCGCGGAGTCGAGGCCGTGGCGCCGCGCGATGGCCTGCTGCGCGTCGAGCGTTTGCCGCGCGGTGAAGCGCGAAGGCTGCGCGCCGCTCGCGAATCCGTGCCGCCCGTAGACGAACAGTTCGACGCTGCCGTGTCCGCTCGCCAGACGTGTATGGTTGGCAGCACCCTCGTCACCGAACTGCGGCGCGGCCGGCAACGGATCGTGGACGACGAAATGCCGGTCATCGCTGAAAATCGCACGCAGCACGCGGGTGGTGACCGGCGCTTCCAATGCTCGATGGAAATGCGCGACGAGGTTGGCGGGGGTCAGGTGCACGCGCGCATCAGCGGTGTCGGCCGACGGGCTGACGGTGGCGGCGTTGGCGGTCCACATCGCGGAGGCCGACGAGCACGCGGCCAGCAACGTCGGCGCGGCGGCCGCCGCATTCGCGATCACCTGCTGGTCGCTGCCGGAAAATCCCAGCGTGCGCAGTGCGGGCACGTGCGGACGCTCGTGCGGCGGCAGCACCGCCTGCGCATGGCCGCGTGCGGCGAGCACACGCATCTTGGCGATGCCCTGCAACGCCGCCGCGCGCGGATTGGCGGCGAGTTGTGCGTTGTTCTCGGAAGCGAGGTTGCCGCGCGCAAGCCCCGAATAGTTGTGCGTCGGCCCCGGCAGTCCGTCGAAATTGACTTCGGTCATCGGTCGTTCGGTGACAGCGGCACCGCGCGCACCGGATCGCCTTCGCCGACGCCCAGAGCGAGGGCCGCGTGCGGCAGCAGCGGAAAGCGGTCAATGCGCCGTGGCGCTAGCGTGACGATCGCGCGGAAGTCCTCGAACCTGCGGTTGCACACCAGCCAGAAGACGTCGTCGGGCAGGTTGTCCTGCAGCGGATTGCCCTCGCCGATGCTGACGACGGTCGTCACCGAGCGGCGCAGCACGTCGATGTTCTCGCGAAAGCATTCGACCGTGGGGCCAGCGTCGAAAATGTCGACATAGCCTTCGTAGCGGAAGCCTTCCTGTTCCAGCATCGTGCGCGCCGGGCGCGTGTCGTCGTGCACGGCAGCGATCGCGTCGCGCGCGTCCGCCGGCAACAGGTTGACGTACACCGGATGGCGCGGCATCAGCTCGGCGATGAACGATTTCTGGCCGATGCCCGTCAGGTAGTCGGCCGTCGAGTACTCCATCGCGAAGAAGTGACGCCCCAGTCCTTCCCAGAACGGCGAACGTCCGTCGGCATCCAGCCTGCCACGCA
>JBDTJK010000289.1:0-5852 GCA_039935875.1 Casimicrobiaceae bacterium | reverse complement strand
GCACGCTCCCGCAACTGCAAACATGGCTGATTAGTAAGGAGATAATTGGCGGAGAGGGCGGGATTCGAACCCGCGGAGGGCTGTAAACCCTCGCACGCTTTCCAGGCGTGTGACTTAAACCGCTCATCCACCTCTCCGGTGGACCGGATTTTACGCGATCACCTCGACAGCCGGGCGGCCACCCGCGCAACGTTAACCAAACCCGCCTCACTTCACCGCATAACTCCGCGGGAACAGCACGCGAATGGTCGTTCCCTCGCCCGGGCTCGACTCCATCTCGATCGACGCGTCCAGCAGCTCGCACAGGCGCTTGACGATCGACAAGCCGATGCCCTCGCCCTGCTCCTGGTGAATCGCGCGGATGTCGGTGTCGCCGCTCGGCTGCGTATCGCCCACGCCATTCGACCGGCCGCTCCCGTCCTGCGTGGCCTCGACGCTGCGCGATTCCTCCGTCGCCTCCTCCAGCGCGGCGGCCATCGGCGCGCCGGGGCCGGCGTGGAAGCCGGGGCCGGTGTCCTGCACGCATAGCATCCAGCGCTGCGCGTCGTCGGCGCGGCTGTCGCCCCAGCTCACCGTCACGCCACCGGTCTTCGTGTACTTGATGCCGTTGAGCAGCAGGTTTTGCGCGATGCGCTGCACTTTGACGGCGTCCCCCTCCACGGCCAACTGCGATGCGCCGTCCAGCTTCAGGTATAGCTTGCGTTCCTCCGCCAGCGGCTGCATGCGTTCGCATAGCTCGCGCAATGTTTGCGCGGCGTCGAAGGGTTTGACCTGGCGCTGCTCGTGGCCGGCTTGCAGGCGCGCGAGGCTGGTCACGTCCTCGAGCAGCGAGGCCAGCGACGTCACGTTGCGGTCCAACATGCGCGCGAACCGGTCGCGCGCGTGCTCGGGTACGCCTTGCAGCCCCAGCACGGCAGTCGCATTGGCCACCACGCCGAGGTTGCCACGCAGGTCGTGCGCCGCCTGCTGCCACAGTTCGGCGCGCTGGCGCTCGCTGGCCTGCACTTGCTGCATCGCGTGTTCCAGGTCGCGCACGTGGCCGGTGGCTTCGATCTGCTGCAGGTGGAAATATTCGCTGGTGCTTTCGCTCGCGCCGTCGGTGCAGATCTCCACCCAGGTACGCCGGGCGGTGGACATCACGCCGTTCTCCAGATCGGAGTGCGCCGATGCGTACGCTTCCAGCTCGTCGGTCATGCATAGCTGCAGACGGCCCCACTCGCGCGTTACCTCGCGCAGGTCGTAGCCCTGTTGCCAGCGCTGCAAACCGTGCGCGGCGGCGTCGTCCTTGTGCTCGTCCTGCAACGCAGTCTTCTCCTTGTCGGTGGCGGCCTGCAGCTTCTGGCCATAGGCGTCGAGCAGACCGGGGACGTGGTCGTTCAACTGCGCGCGCGGCAGCGAGGCGCCGGTCATCATTTCCGGATCGCGCTCGATCGACCTGCGCCACGCTTGCAAGATGACTTCGCGCCGGGCCGCCAGGTGCGCGGCCAGCGCCTTCAATTGCTCGGTGATTTTCTGCGCGTCGTCCATTGTCGCGGGGATGCCCTGGGGCTCGGGCAGGCCGAATGATGCTGCCGGTGCTCAATTGTACCGGCGCGGCACACGGGCGTTGCCGCCGAGGCAACCGCTGGACCGCGAAACGCTAGACGAACAGCGAGACGATCATCGCAATCACGGCTACCGCCATCATCAGCGTGGCCAGCCAGCCCAGCACGTGCAGGCGCGGGCGGATCGTCAGCGTGCCCATGATTTCCTTGCGCGTGGCCATGCGCATCATCACGGCCATGATCGGCACGGATATCACGCCGTTGACGATCGCCGCCCAGTACAGCGCCTTGATCGGGTCGACCGGGGTGAAGTCGATCGACACGCCGATCAGCGTGGCAATGGTGATGATGCTGTAGAAGCCCTTCGCTTTCAGCGGCGTCTTGTCATGGCCGATCGGCCATTTCATCGACTCGGCGACAGCGTACGCGGCCGAGCCCGCGAGCACGGGAATCGCGAGCAGGCCGGTGCCGATGATGCCCAGCGCAAACAGCAGGAACGCGCGGTCGCCGGCGATCGGGCGCAGCGCCTCGGCCGCCTGCGACGACGATGTGATGTTGGTGATGCCCGCCTGGTGCAATGTTGCTGCGGTGGTCAGCATGATGCAGAACGCGATGCCGTTGGAGAAGATCGAGCCCACCCACGTGTCGACCTTGATGCGGCGCAGGTTCGCCCGCACCTGCTTGGGCGCGTCGCGCAGCGGCTCGGCGCCGGCACGCGCGCGCTGCTCTTCGACTTCCTGCGAGGCCTGCCAGAAGAACAGGTACGGGCTGATCGTCGTACCCAGCACTGCGACGAGCAGCATCAGGTAGTCGCGGCTCAGCGTGATCGGCGGCCACAGCGTACCAATCGCTGCGGCCTTCCAGTCGACGTTGACGGTCAGCAGTGCCAGTGCATAGGCGAACAGCGACAAGGTCAGCCACTTCAGTACCGGCGCGAGACGCGAATAGGGGAGGAACAGCTGCATCAGCACGGCCAGCACGCCGAAGATGATCGCGTGCCCGTGTGACGGACCGCCGACGACCAGTTGCAATGCCTCGCCCATCGCGCCGATGTCGGCGGCGATGTTGATCGTGTTGGCCAGCAGCAGCAGCGACACGACGAACACCAGCAACGGACGCGGATAGAACTCGCGGATGTTGGCGGACAGGCCGTGGCCGGTGACGCGGCCGATTCGCGCCGACACGATCTGGATCCCGACCATCAGCGGCGTGGTGAGGAACACGCTCCACAGCATCGCGTAGCCATATTGCGCACCCGCTTGCGAATAGGTGGCGATGCCGCTCGGGTCGTCGTCCGCCGCGCCGGTGATCAACCCCGGGCCGAGATGACTCAGCAGGTATTGGCGAAGGGAGCGCATCGGATTCTGGGTGTTGCGACGGGGACGCGGGCGGGCCGCGAGTATAACCCGCAGGTGCTCCGGCGAGGAGGGGAATTATTGCGAATCTTTGCGCGCGCACGGACGCGCTTGCGTGGCAAGCGGCAACACCAGCGCCGCTGGATTCCCGCTTGCGCCGAATGACGACGTAGCGCCGCTGGGCCGGCGTCTCGTTTACTGGAACGTCTTGTGCGCGCCTTCCATCTTCGGCGGCGTGTGCGTCATCGCCGCAGTGGCGATCGACAGGAACTGCAGCATCTTGTTGGTCGACGGTTCCCACGATTCACCGTGGGTAACATCGACGCGCAGCAGTGCCAGATTGGGGTCGTCGGGGCCGCCCGGGAACCACGCCTCGTTGAGCTTCGACCACATGTCGCGCGCCCTGGCAGGATCGACCAGCACCTGTGCAGACCCGCTCATCGACGCATAGAAGCTGTCGCCCGCGTTCGAATAGGTCAGCAGCGCGCGCGGATTGGCGCGGACATCGGCTGCGAGCTGTCCGTCGTTGGCGATGAAGAACCAAACCGTCTTCTCGGCCTCGACCTTCTGCGTGGTCAGCGGACGCGCGCGCAGTCCGTTGTCTTCGGAGAGGGTGGTGAAGAACCCGAAGCGCGTGTCCTGGAGGTGCTTCCAGATTTGCCGGCGGTCTGCGGTGGTGGCTTGGGTGACGGTCATGGCGTTTCCTTTCGCGCGAGGAAGCCATCGTCGCTTGCGGAGGCAAGCGCTGGCTGCAGGCGCGACACCGACCTCGGCGTAGGAAAGCGCCGGAAGAGCGACACCGCCCGGTGCGACCAACAGCTACAGCAGCGACGCCTGCTGCTCGACGTTGGCGTCCACCACGGTCAGCGCGGTCATGTTGATGATGCGGCGCACGGTGGCCGATGGCGTCAGGATGTGCACGGCCTTGGCGCCGCCGAGCAGCATCGGCCCCAGCGTCACGCCGCTGCCGATGGCGGTCTTAAGCAGGTTGAACGTGATGTTGGCCGCGTCGAGCGTGGGCATGATCAGCAGGTTGGCGGCGCCCTTGAGGCGCGAGCCGGGGAACATCGCCAAACGCACGTCCTCGTCCAGCGCCGCATCGCCGTGCATCTCGCCTTCGACTTCCAGCTCGGGGTCGAGCGCGTTGATCAGCGCCAGCGCCACCTGCATTTTCCGCGCGGACGGATGATCGCTCGAGCCGAAGCTCGAATGCGACAGCAGCGCGACTTTGGGCTCGATGCCAAAGCGGCGGATTTCCTCGGCAGCCAGCAGCGTGATTTCGGCAACCTGCTCGGCGGTGGGATCGGGATTGACGTAGGTGTCGGCGATGAACAGCGTGCGGTTCGGCAGCATCAGCGCGTTCATCGCCGCGTAGGTCTTGACGCCGATGCGCAGTCCCAGCACCTGGTCGATGAAGTGGCGGTGCAACGTGTGCGTGCCGAACGTGCCGCACAGCATGCCGTCGGCATGGCCAAGGTGAATCATCATCGCGCCGATCAGTGTGTGCCGGCGGCGCATTTCGATCTTCGCGTACTGCTGCGACACGCCGCTGCGCGCCGTCAGCCGGTAATACTCACTCCAGTATTCGCGGTAACGGTCGTCGTGTTCGGGGTTGATGATCTCGAAGTCGACGCCGGCTTCGAGGCGCAGGCCATAGCGCTCGATGCGGCTTGCGAGCACCGCGGGGCGCCCCACCAGGATCGGCTTGGCAATCTGCTCGTCGACCACCACCTGCACCGCGCGCAGCACGCGCTCGTCCTCGCCTTCGGCGTAGACGATGCGCTTGGGCGAGCGCTTGGCGGCCTCGAAGATCGGCTTCATCAGCAGGCCAGAGTGGTAGACGATCTGCTGCAGGCTTTCGCGATACGCGGCGAAGTCCTTGATGGGGCGCGTCGCCACGCCCGACTCCATCGCCGCGCGCGCCACGGCGGGCGCGATCTGCACGATCAGCCGCGGATCGAACGGCTTCGGGATCAGGTAATCCGGCCCGAAGCGCATGTTCTCGATCTTGTAAGCGGTGGCCACGATGTCCGACTGCTCGGCCATCGCGAGGTCGGCCAATGCGCGCACGCACGCGAGCTTCATCGCCTCGTTGATCTGCGTGGCGCCGACATCCAGCGCGCCGCGAAAGATGAACGGGAAGCACAGCACGTTGTTCACCTGGTTCGGAAAGTCCGAACGGCCGGTGGCGATCACCGCATCGGGACGCACGGCCTTGGCCAGGTCGGGCATGATTTCCGGGTCGGGATTGGCCAGCGCCATGATCAGCGGCTTCTGCGCCATCTTCGTCAGGAACTCGGGCTTCAGAACGCCGCCCGCGGACAGTCCGAGGAAGATATCGGCGCCGTCCATCAGATCGGACAGCGTGCGATGCGGCGTGTGCTGCGCGTAGCGGATCTTGTTGTCGTCCATCAACTCGGTGCGGCCGCTGTAGACGACGCCGAGGATGTCGGCGACGAATATGTTCTCGCGCTTGATGCCCAGCGATACCAGCAGGTCGAGGCACGCGAGCGCGGCGGCGCCGGCACCGGAACAGACGAGCTTGACGTCGCCCATGTTCTTGCCGACGACGCGCAGGCCATTGAGGATCGCGGCGCTGACGATGATCGCGGTGCCATGCTGGTCGTCGTGGAACACCGGGATGCGCATCCGCTCACGGCATTTCTTCTCGACGATGAAGCACTCGGGCGCCTTGATATCCTCGAGGTTGATGCCGCCGAACGTCGGTTCCAGCGCGCAGATGATGTCGACCAGCTTGTCGGGGTCGCGCTCGTCGACCTCGATGTCGAAGCAGTCGATGTTGGCGAACTTCTTGAACAGCACCGACTTGCCTTCCATCACCGGCTTGCCGGCCAGCGGGCCGATCGCGCCGAGCCCCAGCACCGCGGTGCCGTTGGTGATCACGCCGATCAGGTTGCCGCGCGCCGTGAGGTTGCGCGCTTCGGCGGGATCC
>JBDTJK010000288.1:0-7009 GCA_039935875.1 Casimicrobiaceae bacterium | reverse complement strand
GGCGGATCGCTCTTCGTTGGCGAACCCGCAGCGACGGTGAAGCTCGCCACCGACAGCTCCTTGCCCTGCGCATCGCCCATCATCCCGCGGCCCATCATGCTGCCACCCATCATGCCGCCGCCCATCATGCCCCGCATCATCCCGGCCATTCCGCCAGGATCGTCGAAGCGCTTGCTGACGAGCACAACCTTGCGGGAGCTATACCGCGCTCCAAAGTCCTCCAGCAACTCGACGCGCTGAAACGGCCCGAGCACGACGTACGGGCGCGTTTGGATGCCTTCAGCACGACTGAACAATCCATTATCGCGCGCGATGGCATGCATCGGATGACCGTCGGACCATGCGAGCTTGTAGATCCGCGCATTCGATACATTGGCGAGCCGCAGTCGATAGGTTCGCGGTGCGACGTTGAATGCCGCATCGGCGACACCGTTGACCAGCACGGTGTCGCCGAGTACGCCGGTCATTGTGTCCATCATCGAGCGTTTGAACACCAGTCGGTTGTCTTGACCGACGCGGCGGTCCTGAATGACCAGCGAAAGTTCATGCTCGCGTGACGGCAAGCCGACCGCTTGCTCCTCGTCATCGCGGACGATCAACAATCCGGCAAGCCCGGAATAGACCTGTCGTCCGGTGCGTCCGTGCGGATGCGGGTGGTAAAGGTAGGTCCCGGCAGGATTTCGCACCGTGAAGTCGTAGACGTAACTGCGTCCTGGTGCGATGGCGAATCGAGGATGACCATCGTCCTTAGCCGGTACGATCATGCCATGCCAATGCACGATGCTGGATTCGTCAATGCGGTTCACGAATTCGATACGCACGCGCTCGCCGCGCCGGAACTCGAGCGTCGGTCCGAGATAACCTGCCGATGGACGTAACGCGTCCGCACGACCGCTGACCACCTGGGCGGTATACCGCAGAACGTCAGTGGCAGAGCCGTGCCAGATCGACACGCGATCCGGCGCCGCGATCAGCTGGATGGCGACGGCCGGCGGTTCCGCGCCGATCGCGGATCGCCATCCGATAGGAAGCGAGGCGGCGCCGGCGCTGACTATCAGCGATCGCAACAGTTGGCGGCGGGTCCAGCCCAAGCGCCATACACGGTCCGTGCTTCGCATGCGATTCATGTTTTTGGCACCGGTAAATACCGCTTGATAAAATCGATGACTTCCCGACGATCCCATTGTGCCGGTCCGATGTGGCGTGCTATCTCCCGGCCCTCGTGGTCGATCAGCAATGTCGTTGGAATACCAACGATGCCGAGCTTGGCCTGCGCGGCTGCGCTGGCGTCAACGTAAACCGCCAAAACCTGCACCTTGGTCTCGTCGAAAAACCTTTTAACGACGCCTTGACCGCCGCGATCGATCGACAGCGCGACAACTTCGAATTCCTTGCTGCCAAGTTCTGACTGCAGGCGATCCAATGTGGGCATTTCCGCCCGGCAGGGTCCACACCAAGTGGCCCAGACATTGAGCAGTACCACTTTGCCGCGAAGGCCCGCCAGTGTTTGCTTGCGACCTTGGCCGTCCTCGAACTCGACATTCGCGATCGGACGCGGTGACGCGTAGGGCGTGAAGACGAATTGCGATTGCACCGAGTCGACTGAACGAACATCTGGCGTTTGAGCAGTTGCGGACTGGCGCGGTGATAACCAGGCGCCAGCCACTGACACCGCGAACACCAACATGCCCACGGCAACGATGCCGTACTTGCTCGTTCTCCGCGTGCGCGCAGGTTTCGGGTCGGACGGATCTGGAATGTTCATGGTGATTTGCGTTGCAGCGCGCGAATCAGCGCGCGAAGCCGTTGACCAGTGACACTTCGCTTTTCAAGTCGGTGTCCATGCGTCGCAGCGACCGGCCGCGCACCGGAGGCAATGAAAAGGTTGGAACCGGCTTGCCCATAAGGGCCGACGGGATCTCATGAGGATTGATTCGCGGGCCGATCGCCAGGAAAACAACAATGCCGATAAACACCAAGTGCGGCAAAAACAGCGCCAAGCGGCGCGTCCGCACCGGTCGCGGCGCGACATGTGGCCGAATCGGTTGCGCGTCGGAGGCCATAGGAATCACGGACATTCCTTTTTGATCAACGTGCCGATCTCGGAAGGACTCGAAAATACCAGTTGGGCACGATCGCCCTGCATGCCTTGCCCGACGAGGACTGGTTCGCCTTTGCGCGGCCCGTGTCCGCTCGAATCCGTCTTGAAGCGCAGATTGAACTCCCAGAACTTGAGCTTCTTACCCGCGCCCGTGGTGATCGTGTACGTGTCGCCGCAGTAGCCGATCGTCCTGGCTTGCGCTTCTGGCCCCGCACGCTTGAGGTCGGGCAACCCGCCACTCATGTTCATTCCTGCCTGGAATGCGGCCGAGCGCCCTTTCCCTTCCGAAACGGATTCGAGATACGCGACGAGGTTGCTTCGAGTCAACGCATCGGGTATCCCGGGAAAGCGCATGTCATTGCCGGGAACGAGCGCCGCAGGGTTGTAAATCCATGCGTTGAGCGTTTCCGCGTTCCATACGATGCCTGAATGCTTGAGCGCATCCGAATAGCGGCGAAAGGTCGGGAGGCCGGCCGCCTTGCGACCGAGCAAGCCGGCAAGGCTCGGGCCGGTCATGTTCTGCCCCTCCTCGATCGAGTGACACGCGATGCAATTGCGAAAGGCCAAGGCACCTTGCACAGGGTCGCCGGCGGCGTTGGCGAAACGGGGGCTCGCGGCGATCAAGACCACGCCTAGCGGACCAATCAGCCAATGCATCGTAGTGATCGCGCGCCAGTGAATCTTCGACGACAACGCTTGGATCATCTTCATTCCTGTTCTCCTGCATCCATGGGCGGCGTAGTCGGCACCGGTGATATCGCGCGCCTGGAACTTCACTGCCGGCTCGCTGGCGCCGCAAGCCGCAAGCACCAGCACCGCGGCCATCAGAGGCACAGCCAGCCATAGGCGGTGGCATTGCGGCTAGCGGGGGTCATCAGGAGGCTCCATGCGCACGGGGCGCCCATTCGCGTTGCTCATGGGTCAGCGTTAGAACGTCGCAAAAACTCGCGGCGACGACATCGCATCCAGGTAGTACACGTTGATCGGCGCTTGCTTGGCACCCGGCATGCCGGGCGCGCCGACAGGCATTCCTGGAACGGACAAGCCTTTGATCGGCCGACGCTCGTCTATTACGCGTTTGATGTATTCCGCGGGCACGAGCCCCTCGAAGACGTAGCCACCGATAATGGCTGTATGGCAGCCTTCCAATCGCTCGGGGACGGCGTACTTCTGATGGACCGACGTGGCGTTCGTGGTGTCGATCAACTCAACGTCGTAACCATCGTTGCGGAGATATTGCGCGTACGCATCACAACAGAGGCAACTCGGATTGCGGTACAGCTTCGCTGGGACGCCGGCGGCCAACGCCGTCATTTGAAATGTGGCCGCAACTGCCAAGATCAAGAGTTTCCAGTAACGCATGGTCGTGCTCCTTGTCGGGTTGTCAATCGTGTTGTGGATTGCGTTGTCGATGCCATGGGGATCAGGGCGCGTTGGCCGGGAAGGGCTGGCGCCGGCTCTCTTCCCACTGGAATTGGCGTTGCGCCGTTGTCCAGAAGGTCTTCAGGTAGGTGACAACAGCGATCGTCTCGGTGCGCGAAAAATGCCCCTCGTAGGCGGGCATCGTCAGCCGCTCGGTCTTGTTGAACGCATCGCGCCACCCCTGCTGCACGACGCGGTACAGCATCGCGTCGGAATGTTTCCAGGTGTGGCCGTACGAATCGTGCGGTGGCGCGGGGAGTTCACCTGATTGATCCGGCTGATGCCACGCTTTCGCTCCTTCTCCGCGCGTTCCGTGACACGAGGCACACGATTGCTGATAGAGGGTGCGACCGGCGTTGACCAACGCGGGGTCGGGCGGCCAGGGCATTGCTTCGGCGAAAGCTGCCACCGCGGCCATGCCACTTAGACCCACAATCGTGCCGAGGACGACGCTACTCATTGGCCCGGTGCCACGTCATGCCACGGTCGGCACTGCGGAATAGCTCGCCTGCGCCTGCGGCGGCAAAGAGTGTCCCCTCAGGTGTTGCGGCCAGCGCAGATATGTTGTGGCTCGGCGACGGGAGCGGCAACCAATGCTCGCCGCCGTCCGCGCTAACGAAAAGACCGTTCCCGGCGGCCGCATAAACCTGCTTGGGTTGCCCTGGATCAAAAGCGACCGCCGTAACCGCGCGACCCAGACCGCCTGCATCACGCCAGCCACAAAAACAGTCCATCGAGCGGCTGATACCTTTGGCGGTGGCGGCGAAAAACCACCCTGTCTGCATGCTGCCCGGCATGTTCGAGTGGAGGAACTGCAGGACTTTCGCGCGCGGTCCGGCATCCATCAATCGCCAGTGACCGCCCGCGTCTTCGCTGCGGAGAATACCGCGCTTCGCCACAAAAACGTACAGTGTGTCTGGTTGATCCGCGTGCGACGACAGCGCCACAATGTCATTGGACGGCAAGCCGAGGTTCATCGCATCCCAGCTTCCCCCGCCATCGGCAGAACGTAAAACTCCGATCCCTGGACCAGCGACGTAAAGCGTCGCCGGACTCTGTGCGGAAACGGCGACGGACACGATGTGGCCGCGCTCTATTGCCTTCGGCAAAGCGATGGGTTCCCAGTCGCGACCGTCGTTACCGCTGCGGTAGAGCGTCCTTGAATAGGCCTTGATCAGCGAGTGGTCATGGACGTCGAAGTCGAGCGCGACGATCCTGTCTCTCGGTAGAACAATCTCGCCGGCGACTGCGATGTTGCCGGTCGCGAGCAAGCCGGCAAGCAGAACGGGCGTTACGGCGTGAGCACTACGCCAAATATAACTAACCATGATGTTCACTGCGTGCTCGGCTTTTCATCCTTGATCTTGTCGGCATATCTCCCGAGGATTTCGCCCATCTTCTGCATCATTTCTGCGCGCATTTGCAGCTGCAGCTTTTCATTGCCCGCGGGCAACTGGGGCATCATCGGGTCGCCCATCATCGGGTGACAGCCCTTCATCATGTTCATCATCCCGCCTTGCATCATGCCGCCCTTCATCATGTCGTGGTCCATGTCCATTTTTTCCATTCCGGACATATTCCCTGCGGGTTCCTTGCTTTGCTTCTTGTCGGCGGCACCAGCGAGGCCGCTTGCGATCACCAGCATTGCCAGCAGAAGTGTCATCACCATCGGTCTAGCCTGCATTGCGAACCTCCATTGGTCGATAAGCATCGAGACGGTTCAGCTCGAATCCGTTAGCTATTTTAGATTTGTCCCATCGCGTAGTTTGCAGCGGGATGATTGAAGCAAAGCCCCCCATGCGCGCTTGACTGCAGACAAGACGCGTAAACGCGTGAACAACGGGTCAGCCGCCGCGCGGGGGTGCCAGTTCGGTTGTCGAAATACCGTTTTGCTAGGTGCTGGACCGTCCCAGCAGTTGCGCGTCATGACGCCGCCCGCTCGGATTCGAGGTACGTGCCGATCTCGGAGGCGCTCGAAAACACGACTTGCGCACGATCACCTTGCATGCCATGCCTGACGAGGACGGCTTCGCCCTTCCGTGGACCACGGCCTGTCGAATCTGTCTTGAAGAGGAGATTGAATTCCGCGAACCTGAGGGCCGTCCCGGCCGCGGTGGTGACGATGTAGGTGTCGTCGCGATAGCGTATGGTTTTGACCCGGCTTTCTGCGGCCACTTGCTTTAGATCCGGCAGTCCGCCGCTCACCTCGCTTGCCGTCACCGGGAACGCCAAAGGCGGTGGCACGATCGCCGTAGTCCCGTCCGCCAGAGCAGCCTTTGTCTTCTGACCGGCGGCGGTACGGGAAAACCCCCATGCAGAGGCAGTAAGAACGGACAACGTAACCATGGTCCGTCGTCTGGCGATTGAAAGTGGCGTCATGGAATGCTCCCTTAAAGGAGTGGCACAGCAAATGGAACTTCAGATCATCCGTCGACCATGTTGGGCGGTGTCAAGCAATCGGGCTCATCGCGCTCGAAGCGTTACGAAGATCTTTTGCGGTTACATTGCAAATCTCCCTTGTCTCGACTCGACTCGACTCGACTCGTCTCGACTCGACAAGCGATGACGGTTGGCAGAGCCGCTAAGATCTGCGAATCAGAGTGCCTTGATCCAGTGCTCCTGTCCCAGCCATCGACGCGAGTCCGAGTCCTCAAGCGACCATGTCCGGCGCATACGGAAACCGCAAGCCGTAAACCTCGGACCCACCGTTGCACGGGTCAATTGAAAGCGGACGAGAGGAGACTTGACCGCAACCACGACGACTGTCGCGATCGGACCAAGAACTGAGCGGCAGGTCTGCCTAACTCAGAAATCGGAGGAAAACGATATACGCGGGAAGAGTTGTTCCCACCGAGGTGGCGGGAAGCAGAACCGAGATTGACGACGCGCCGATACTGGCGGTCATTGAATAATCTCGAGAGGGGAGAGCCAAATCCAGCAGAGGCGCAACACCGGGGGCAATCGCCGACAAGCTAAGGCCACTCAGCGCAGTAAAACACGGACTGGCAGGCATCATGCCCGTCCCAAAGCATGCATGCGAGTCCATCGCCGCAGCCATGCCAGGTGAAGAGTCCCCACGTACCTGTAACGGGCAGTCGCCTGGAGCACCCGCCATAGTCGAGTGGCAGACCTGACCGGCCATGGCGAACTGTGTCGCCACTAGCAGGATCACGGTCAGCGCAGTACGGCCAACACGATTACGCAGGAATTGCATCGGTGGAATTGTTCCCTAACATCGGCAAATAAGCAACTCGGGAGATGTTAGCAGCGTGCCATTGCGTCGCGGACGCCGGCTGCCGGCGACGCTACACCGCTTGTCGGCGTGTTGCGAACGACTTGGGAATGCCCCCGATTTCCGTTGGCGCTAGTTCGATTCAGAACCTGTACTGAATGAGACCGAGACTGCAACCGCCGAAACGGCGGTCAGGCGGTGCCTTCGTACCCGCCTTTGCTTTGGCGTACGACCTTCACCACCGATAGCATCAC
>JBDTJK010000287.1:0-3754 GCA_039935875.1 Casimicrobiaceae bacterium | reverse complement strand
TGCCGATCCGTCGGCCGGCAGCGCTCGCGCGCCACTTTCGTACTAGCGTCTCCCGGCTTGCGCAGACAGGCGGCGGTTCGCGACGCGGGCGGCAGCCTGTCGGTCGCTTGAGGGGACCCCATGGCTGACTACTTTCCGACGTGGCGCCGGAAGGACGCAGGCGTCGTCGCACCCGACGAACGACCCGCGTGGCCACAGGCGCTGGCGCTGGGTGCGCAGCACGTGTTCGCCATGTTCGGCGCGATCATCCTCAACGCGCCGCTGTCACGCGGGCATGAAGATGATTGACGACGCGAAAAACGCCGTACTCACCAACACAAGGACGCAAACATGCAGATCGCAGTGATCACCGGCGCCGGCAGCGGCATCGGCAAGGCCGTCGCCATGGCGATGCTCGCTGCGGGTTATGCCGTGGTGCTCGCGGGCCGACGCAGCGAGCCGCTCGAAGCAGTCATCGCCGCCTCGGGTGCGCAGGGCAAGAACGCATTGGCGGTGGCGACCGACGTGGCCAACGCCGGTTCGGTGCGCACGCTGTTCGACAAGGCGCTGACACGTTTCGGCCGCGTCGACGTGCTGTTCAACAACGCGGGGATCAGTGTCGGCGGCGCCTTCGATTCGATCACAGTCGAGCAATGGCAAAGCGTCGTCGACGTCAACCTGACGGGTTCCTTCCTGTGTGCGCAGCAGGCGTTTCGCGCGATGAAGGCGCAGATTCCGCGCGGCGGACGGATCATCAACAACGGATCGATCTCGGCGTATGCGCCGCGCCCCAACTCCGCTCCGTATACGGCGACCAAGCACGCGATCAGCGGTTTGACCAAGACCATATCGCTCGAAGGTCGCGCGTTCGATATTGCGTGCGGCCAGATCGACATCGGCAATGCGGCGACCGAGATGGCGCAGCGGATGGCAACTGGCGTGCCGCAAGCCAACGGTAGCGTCGCCGTCGAGCCGTTGATGGATGTGGCGAATGTGGCCAACGCGGTGCTCTACATGGCGGGATTGCCGCTTTCCGCCAACGTGCAATTCATGACGGTGATGGCAACCAAGATGCCCTATGTCGGCCGCGGCTAGCGGCGGCTAGCGGATCACGATGTAGGGCGTGCGCCTCACGGGTGGTGGCGGGTGACCCGCCGCGCCGATGCACTTGTAGACGGCATCTGCGCGCGCCGCGAACACCGCGCATCCCAGCATGAACGCGACAATGTGCGCCAGCGCGGGGCGCTGCACGGATGTAGCGCCGTTGCACACGCGCTTGACGTGCAGCGCACCGCGCAGGGGTACCGAAGGCGTCATCACATGTCGGACCTTCAAGCTTCGCCGCCGATGTTACTCCGCGAGCATTGCCGCACGTCGACCGGACGAACGGAGGCAGCGCTCGGCATGACGTGCTCTACGCGCTAGCCTACAATGCGCAGCGTCGACCCCGTTGCCGCTTCGATGACCCTTATTCGTCCCGTGCCTTCCGATCAGCCCACTCCGCAATTTTCCGCGACGGACGCCCAGTCCCTGCTGCGCCAGTGCTTCAAGTTGTACAAGGCGAAGCTGGTCGACGTCACCCGCGCCTCGCTGGACATGGCAACGGACCTGTTCGAGAACAACACCTACGTCACGCAGGACGACGTGCTGCTGTTCAAGTCGAAGCGTACCGACTGGATCGTGCGATTCCAGCAGGCGCTGGACGACCTGTTCGAAAAGCGGATCTCGGGCACCAAGCGCAAGGGCCGGCGGCCCGACTTCGATGCCTCGCTCGCGTCGTTGCGCGTGCTGACCGCGTTCGACCATGAAAAACAGGATGCACTGAAGTCGTCGACGTCATTCCTGCTGCGTCTGACGCGGCGCGAGCTGGATGCGCTCGACCTGCGCCTCGAGCTGCTGCTGACGGACGCGGATCCGCACGATCCCGACAATCCGTTCGGCCCGGCATACATGCTCGATGCGATCGGCGCCACTTCGCGGATGATCTTTCCGAATGCGCGCGTCTGGCGCCCGGTGATGGAGCGCGTGCTGGCGGACCTCACGCCAGCGGTCAACAAGATCTACATCTCGCTCAATCGCTTCCTGGCCGATCGCGGCGTGCTGCCCGAGATCAAGGCGGCGTTGCGCGTCCGCAGCGAGCACCGTCCGGCCGACGACCGCGATCTGCTGCCCGCGTTCAGCCGGCTGATGGCCGAAGCCGGCGACCTGCCGACCGACGTCATCGTGCCGGAGCTGCTCGGCGATCCCGATGCCGCACCGGCATTCGATTTCGAGAACCACTACGCCATCACGGGCACTGCGATCAACGTGTCGAAGCCGTTGATCGCGCCGGAGATCATCGAAGGCCTGCGCGCGCTCGCCAAGATCGGCGATGCGCGTGCACTCGCGCCGCAGCAGCGCACGCCAGCCGCGACCGGCGACTTGCCGTCGCTCGATCCGCTGATGGCGCTCGGACAGTCGACACCGCTGTTCGCAACGCTCGGCCACTGGCAGCGGATGGATCTTGCGTCGGCGCTGGCACAGCTCGCTCCCGGGGGCTCGGGACAGGCAATCGGCCAGCTTCCTTTCAACCTGGTGCCGCATATCCGCACGGTGCTCGCCGATCAGATCACGAACCCGACGGACAAGATCACCGTCGATGTGATTTCGCTGCTGTTCGACTACATTTTCAGCGATCCGTCGATTCCGCAGTCGCTGCGCAGCCTGTTCGGCCGGCTGCAGGTGCCGATCGTCAAGGTCGCGCTGCTCGACCGTACATTCTTCTCGGACAAGGCGCATCCGGCGCGGCGCCTGCTCGACCACCTCGCCGAGGCGGCGATCGGCGCGCAGAACGACGAAGGCTACCGTGCCGGATTCGAGCTGACTGCGACCGGCGTGATCGACGAGATCTGCCGCGACTTCGAAATCGACGTGTCGACGTTCGGGTCCGCGGATGCGAAGCTGAAGGCATTCATCGACGACGAGCGCCAGCAATCCGACGTCGACGTCGAGCCCGATGTCGCTGCGGCGCTCGCCGCCGAAGTAGGCGAAGCCGATCGCGCGGTGACGCGTGCCCTGGTGCGCGACCGCCTCGCCGGACTCGACCTGCCGCTCGAAATCCGCAGCTTCGCCGAAACCACGTGGGCGGAATATCTCGGCGACATCCTCGAACGCCATGGTGAAGACAGCGACGCATACCGCAGCGCACTGGGAACGCTCGACGACCTTTTGTGGAGCATCGTGGCCAAGGAACGCACCGCTCAGAAGGCGCGCTTGACGAAACTGATCCCGACACTGATCCGCGGGCTGCGCGAAGGCATCGCCGCTCGCGGCGTCGACGCGGAGCGCGCCAAGCGTTTCCTCGACGAGCTCTACCAGCTGCACATGGCGGCGATCAAGCCGCCAGTGCCCGATACGCCAGCGCAGGATGTCGCGCTGCAACCGGCGCCGAGCCCGAGCCGCAAGGTCGGCAACGTCTACGATTTCGTCAGCGAAATGCCCGCCGGCACATGGCTCGCGTTTCGCCGCGACGGCGACACGGTCAACGCGCGCCTCACGTGGGTGAGCCCGTTGCGCAGCAAATACGTGTTCACCAGCCGCGCCCGACGACGCGCATTCGTTTTCTCGCCCGAAGAACTCGCCTATGAGCTCGGCTCTGGCCGTGCTGCTCTGGTGGTCGAGCCCGTACCGCTGTTCGATCGTGCCGTCAGCGCGGCACTCGACACGCTGGCGAGCAAGAAGCCGCCGGAGCAAGGGGGCGAGGAGTCGCCCACCTTGCTGGTTCCCGCGTAGACCG